>CAUPYH010000059.1:0-10308 GCA_963515595.1 uncultured Eikenella sp.
CATCGGCAACGGAAGTACCGATACTGGGGCTGTCGCCGCGTTCGCCGGGGCTGTGCCCATGACCGCGCGCGTCCCATGCGAAATAGGCAAAATCGTCGAAACCGAGTTCGTCGGCAACAAACATCATCCGGCCGGAATGCTCGTGGCCGCGATGGAACAGCACGATGGCTTTTTCGGTTGAACCGTCGGCAGCGGGGCGGTAGCGGTAGAAAAGTTCGGTACCGTCTTGGGTGGCGAAGTGTTTTTGCTGTTCCTGCATATGTGTACTCCTTGGTGAAATACATTTCAAAGAGGCTACCTGAAAATCGGTTGGGTGTGTTTTCAGGTAGCCTTTAACAGTTAAGATTGGCTGCCCAAACGTTTGTCCGGGCGGGTAAACAGAAAAATGAATAAGGAAGTGAGCGCGCCCAGCGTGTCGGAGAGCATGTCTTTTTGCGCGTCCCAAATATCGCCTTGCGAGCCGAGCACTTCTATGCCGGTCTGGCCGCCGTCAATCACCGCATACTGCCATTCGATGATTTCGTAAGCGGCGGCCACGCTCATGATGAAGAACAGGGAAAAGAACAAGGCAATCGGCACACGGCAGAGTTTGCGGCGCAGCAGCCATTCGGCCATCGGGTAGGCGTAGAAACCGATAATGTAGTGGCCGACTCGGTCGAAATGGTTGCGCCCTTCGCCCAAAAGCGGAGCGAGCAGGCGGTTGGCCCAATCGAAGGGCACGTCGGCGAAGGTGTAGTGTGCGCCGATGGTGTGCATAATCAGCCAGAAGCTCATGAACACATAGGCCAGATTGCTGAAACGGAAGCGGCGGTAAGTAGCAATGAGCGCGATAAATACGGCGGACACGGGGATGATTTCGGCATACCAAACGGCGCGGTCGGACGGGTTGATACCCGACCAGACGATGAGTGCGGCAATGAAAATGGTGAGCAGGAGGGGGATGATGGGGAAGGATTTTTGCATAAGGGTTGATGTGTGGAAGGGAGTAAATGTTGATTGGTTCTAATCTTGCTGGGGTTTTCAGGTAGCCTTTTCTTTGGAGGAGGCTACCTGAAAATCAGTAAGTCAAATTCCTTTGAAGGTGTTTCAGCATCACAATCACAAACAGGGCGGGTGCGAAGGATAGCATAAACATCAGCACGGCGGCTGGAATCGAGCGTGGGATAGACTGCACGGCCGTCACCAGCAACCAAACGGTTGCCCCGGCAAAGGCGAGTGCGGCGGTGCTGAAAAAAGCCACGGCAAACCAAGCCCAGATTTTGGTAACACAGCGCTCAAAGCGGCTGTATTGCCCGCTTTCCCGCACGGCTTCTAAATAGGCATCTAAGAAGACCAAGCCCACGCAGATGGCGGCGCCCAACCACAACCCTTTGCTGTGCCAACCGGTTTTCCCAGCGAAGCGGTAAGTGTAGATAGCGATAAGTAGCAGCAAAAACACCGTCCACGCATTGAATAATTTTTTCATGATTGGGTTTTCAGGTAGCCTTTAAGCCGTTGATAATACGCTTATAGCAGGTATAAACCAATGCCGCGCAGGCCAGCCACATCAGGGCGTAGAAAGCGATATGAAAACTGCCTACTGCCGCATACCATACCGCCAGTGCGCCGATAAAGAACGCACGGTCGCTCTTGCCGAACGGGCCGTCGTAACGCCGTCCGTTGCCGTGTACCTGCCCTAGCACGCCGCAAAATTCCGTCATGGCTGCAAGCCAAATAAACAGGGCAATCTGCACGCCGCCGAAAGGGGCGATAAAGGCAAAAGGCAGATACAGCGCGGCATCGGCGGCGACATCGGTGATTTCGTTCAGGTAGCCGCCTAAGGCTGATTGTTGGCCAAACTCACGTGCCAACATACCGTCCACTGCGTTTAACGCCATGCGCAGAAACAGCCACACGGGCATAAGCCAAAATAACGCGGGAAGGTGCGCTAAGCAAGATAATAACAACCCAAGCGCAATCGAGACCGCACAGGCGAATACGGTTACCTGATTGGCCGTTACGCCTTTCTGATACAGTCGCCGCACCAGCGGGCGTAATAGATTTTGGAATTTGGGTTTGAGGGCGTAGATGCTCATAGTATGCAGTCTCAGTGGTGGGTGCGGTTGTATTATAGATGAAAGCAGTAAATGGTTGCTGTCTGTTGTGTATCAAAAAGAAGTAGTTGGTCGTATTTTTTGCAAGAGCGGTAGCAGGATGGGGCATTTGTCTGAAATGGTACAACTGGGTTTGTAAACCGATGGATAATGGGGTTTAGGAATTGTCGGGAATTTGTATATAAGGGTAAAATACGCGGATAATTCAACCCGATGGTTTGCCAGTTGGCGGATTGTTTGGGGCATCGATAAATAGTTAAGTTTGAAAGCAACACCGCTGGAAAGGGAAAATAAAAATGTTGATGGCATTTATATTGGGATTTTGGTGCCTTTGGATGGGCGAGCGCGAGCCTAATGTTTTGTTGGAAGGCTTTTTCTTTACCGTTGTTGCCATTGCGGCAAACGGGTTTATGCAGTGGCAGATGCCTAATGCGGATACGGTATGGGCGTTGCAATGGGGCTTAGTTTGGGCTTGGGCTGCGCTGATGATGTTTGTGGTGGATACTTTCGGCTTAAACTTGGGTATCCGTTTGGTGGTGGCTTTGGTGGCTGGTGGCGGTTACTTTTGGCTGGAGCAAAACGGCTGTGGTTTGGCTGCCGGCTGGTTGGGTGCAGAGGCAAAATGTGTGCAGGAGGCGGTAACAGCTTCGCAATTCAGATAAGCAGTAATACACTGGCTGCATTTGCAAAGGCTACCTGAAATTTTAGCTTCGCAGAAACCACGCTGCGTTGCATTCTTCGGTAGCCTTTAGTATTGCGTTGGCGTTATTACGGTATCTTTGGTGGTTTACTGCTTTGGGTGAGCCATATGCTGTCGCTACCAGATGCTATTTGCAGCAAAGGCTACCTGAAAATCTGCTAGGGTTTTAGGTAGCCTTTTGTTATGCCGAGGAAGTACGTATGTGCTGTGATTCGGTTGGTTATCGCTGCCAATTTACTATAGTTTGAATCTGCATCAGGGCAAGGTAGCACAAAAATAGTCCATATAAAACGGCATAGGCGTTTTCAGGTAGCCTATGCCGTTTTGATGCCTGTAGGGGAGAGCTGTTGCTTATACCACGGCTTCTTCTTTCTGCTTCTGCGGTTTGTGGATATTTTCGCGGGTGAGGCCGAAGAAGAGGAGTAGCGGGCTGGCCACCAGTACGGAGGAGTAGATGCCGAACACGATACCGATGGTGAGCGCGATGGCAAAGCCGTGCAGGGCGGCACCACCGAATACCAACATGGATACCACCATGGCTTCGGTGGAACCGTGGGTGATGATGGTACGGCTCATGGTGGCGGTAATGGCGTTGTCGATAATCTGCGGAATGGTTTTGCCGCGCATGGCGGGTTTATGGATATTTTCGCGGATGCGGTCGAACACCACCACCGATTCGTTCACCGAGTAGCCGAGCACGGCCAGGATGCCGGCCAGCACGGTGAGCGAAAACTCCCATTGAAACAGGGCAAAGCAGCCGAGAATCACCACCACGTCGTGCATATTGGCGATGATGGCGGATACGGCAAAGCGCCATTCGAAACGCACGGAGAGGTAGATGATGATACCGATCACCACCATGCCCAAGGCCAACAGGCCGTGGGTAACCAGCTCTTCGCCCACCTGCGGGCCGATGAATTCAACCTTGCGCAGGCTGGCGTCGGCATGGTCTTTGCGCAGCAGTTCCAATACGCTGTTGGAGAGCTGGGCAGAGGTCATATCTTGGCGGTTGGGCAGGCGGATCATCAGCTGCTTGTTGGTGCCCAAACTTTGTACTTGGGCTTCGCCCATTTTGAGTTCGTTCAGGCGCGTGCGCACTTGGTTCGGGTCGGCGCCTTCTTTGGCGTATTGCACTTCGATAACGGTGCCGCCGGTGAACTCAACCGAGTAGTTGAGCCCTTTGGTGACGAGGAAAACCACGGCGGCGATGAACGTAATCAGCGAAATCAGGGTGGTGATTTTGCCGTAGCTCATGAACGGGATGTCGTGTTTCAAACGGTGGAAGAAATCCATCTTAGTGCTCCTTGGCGGTAGGCAGGGTGATGCCGATGGACAAATTATTCAGCTTACGGCGGCGGCCATACCAGAGGTTGACGAAGGTACGGGAAACCACCACGGATGAGAACATGGAAGTGAGGATGCCGATACAGTGCACCACGGCAAAACCGCGCACCGCGCCGGAACCGAACACCAAGAGGGCAATACCGGCAATCAGCGAGGTGATGTTGGAATCGACAATGGTGTCCCAAGCGTGGCGGTAGCCTTCGCTGATGGCCTGCTGCGGGCTGATGCCGTCGCGCAGCTCTTCGCGGATTCGCTCGTTAATCAGTACGTTGGAGTCGATGGCCATACCGAGCGTGAGTGCAATGGCCGCAATGCCGGGTAGGGTGAGCGTGGCTTGCAGTAGCGACAAAATCGCAATCAGGAACAACAGGTTGGCGGTAAGTGCCAGCACGGAGAAGATGCCGAACAGGCGGTAGTACACCACCATAAAGGCAGCCACAACCAAGAAGCCCCACAGCGTGGAGTGGAAACCTTTTTGGATATTTTCCTTACCCATAGACGGGCCGATGGTGCGCTCTTCGATGATTTCCATCGGCGCAGCCAGTGAGCCGGCGCGCAGCAACAGCGCGGTGTCGTTGGCTTCGGCCACGTTCATGCTACCTGAAATCTGCACATTGCCGCCGGGAATCGGTTCGTTGATGGTTGGCGCGGTAACGATTTCGGCTTTGCCTTGGTCGATCAGGATCATGGCGGTGCGGCGGCCGACGTTGTTGCGGGTCAGGTCGGCAAAGATGCTGGTGCCGGCGTTATCGAGCTTCAGGTTTACCGACGGGCGGTTGTCGTGGGTAAAACCGGCTTGGGCATCGTTGATGTTGTCGCCGGTGAATTCCACCTGCTTGCTTACCAACAGCTGGCCGCCTTCGGCAGTGGGCAGCAATTCATAGCCGGCCGGCACGTTGCCGGCTTCCGCCTGTTGCAGCAGCGCGGGGTCGTCGGCCACCATACGTACTTCCAGCGTGGCGGTGCGGCCGATGATGTCTTTGGCTTTGGCGGTGTCTTGCACGCCGGGCAGCTGCACCACGATGCGGTCGGGACCAGCCTGCTGGATAATCGGCTCGGCCACGCCCAATTCGTTCACGCGGTTGTGCAGGGTGTTGATGTTCTGCTTCACGGCGGCATCGCGGATTTGTGTTTGAGTGGCTTCGGGCAGGCTCACCACCAGGTTGTTGCCGTCAGCCCTCAATTCCGCATCCGGAGCGGTTTCTTTCAGCTTGGGCAGGGCGGCCTGCAGGCTGGCTGCATCTTGGAAGGGCACAATCAGCGTATCGCCGCTGCGGCGCATATTGCCGGTGCGGATTTTGTCTTTACGCAGCTGGCGGCGGAAATCGCCGGAGATGCGGTCGAAGGTTTTGTCCACTGCCGCGTGCATGTCCACGCGCATGGTAAAGTGCACGCCGCCGCGCAGGTCGAGGCCGAGGAACATCGGGTTGGCGCCGAGCTTGGTCATCCAGTCGGGGGTGTTCGCAATCAAGTTGAGGGCGATGATGTAGTTGTCGCCCAATTTCTGCTCGATCACGTCGCGGGCTTTGCTCTGCAACTCTTCATTGGGCAGGCGCACGCGCAGGCTGCCGTCGGCAATAAACATGCCGTTGTGCTGGATATTGGCTGCCTTCAGCGCCTCTTCCACGGCTTGTTCGGTGGTTTGGTCGATGTGGATCGACTGGCGGTTGGTGGAAACCTGCACGGCTGGTGTTTCGCCGTAGAGGTTGGGCAGGGCGTAGATGGCGGATACAACGATAACCAGCCCAATCAGCAGGTATTTCCAAAGCGGATAACGGTTCATAACGGGCTTTCAGAAACGGAAAACGGGCAGCATGGCCGGAATGCGGCTGCTGCGCCGTAGGAAAAGGTTAGTTGTCGAGCTTTTTGATGATGGCGTCGCGGTGAAACTCGACCACGGTGTCGGGGGCAACTTCTAGGCCGATGATTTCTTCGCCGATTTTGGAAACTTTACCGAGCATGCCGGCGCCGGTCATCACTTTGTCGCCTTTTTTCAGTTCGCTGAGCATCTCGCGGCGGCGCTTCTCGTCACGCTGTTTTGGCCGAAGAATCATGAAGTAGAGCATGGCGAAGAGGAAAATCAGCGGGAGGAAACTCTGAATGGTACTCATCAGGTCGGGCTGGGCCGCGGCGGCGAGTGGGAAATGCAACATGGGGCAAGACTCCAAAAAGAAAAATGAAAGTGTGCCATTGTAAACGGGCGGCGGGGTTTTTCCAACCCGTGCAACAGAAATTTAAGCGAGGTTGCCATGGAGCTGGAGGATTTTGTGGAGGATGGGGGTGTGGCGGGCTGAAATTTTGTTGGGTTGGGTTTTATCCCTATCCCTATCAGCGGTATTAACACAGGCTACCTGAAACAATCTGCGACATTGCGGATAGGGGTTTCAGGTAGCCTGTTAGATTTTCAGGTAGCCTTCCTAAGCTGTGGAAAGGCTACCTGAAAATATTCCTGTGCGGGTTTGGCTAATCTAAGGCCAAATGCTGTGCGCTCACACCTTCGGGTGATACGACAAGGCAACCGCCTTCTTTGCCATACCAGTCTTGCAGCACAAAGCGGGTGAAGCTTTGGCCGTTGGGCAGGGTGTGCTGGTGGGTGGCTGGGCGGTGAGTGTGGCCGTGGATAAGATCAGCACTGGGGTGTTGCGCCATCAGGGCGGATACCGCTTCTTCGGTTACGTCGGAAACGGCGCTTTTGCCGTTTTCAGCTTTGCCGCGTTCACTCATCTGGCGGATTTGCTGTGCCAGCAGGCGGCGTTCGGCCAGAGGTTTGGCGAGGATGGCGGCCTGCCATTGGGGCTGGCGCGATTGGGCGCGGAACTGCATATAGGGCAGGTCGGCGGTGCAGAGTTCGTCGCCGTGGGTGATGAGATAGGGGCGGCCGTAGAGGGTAAGCGGATGCTGCTCGGGCAGCAGGGTCATGCCGCTGCGGCGGGCGAAGTCTTGGCCGAGCAGGAAATCGCGGTTACCGGGGATGAAATACACGGGTTTGTGTTGGGCGAATGCTTTTAATTCGGCGGCGATATGGTCGGTAAAGGGGGTGCGGTCGTCGTCGCCCACCCAGGTGTCGAACAGGTCGCCGAGGATGTAGAGGGCATCGGCCGTGCTTTTCCATCGGTGCAGCTGGCGCAGGAAGAGTTCGGTGAGCTCGGGGCTGTGCTCGGAGAGGTGGAGATCGGCGATAAAGATGGTTTGGTTCATGGTTCAGGCGAAGATTTCGGAATAACGTTCGGGGGAAAAGCCGATGTGGACGCGGCCTTGGTGTTCGAGCACGGGGCGTTTGATGACGGAGGGCTGTGCCTGCATCAGGGCGATGGCGCCTTCGCGGCTATCGGCGGCAGTTTGTTCGGCCGGGCTGAGTTTGCGCCAAGTGGTGCCTTTGCGGTTGATGAGAACGTCTGCACCAACGGCATCGAGCCAATGGGCGAGCTGTTCGGGCGTGGGGGCTTCGGTTTTGAAATTAACGAAGGCGTGGGGCACTTGTTTTTCGTCCAGCCAGGCGCGGGCTTTTTTCACGGTGGCGCAGTTGGGGATGCCGTAGAGGGTGGTCATTATTGTGTATAATCCTTGGATTTTCACCCCGCCATTGTACGGGCAGGATGTTTTTTTGTCATGGCACAAGCCGTGCCGGGCAGATTTAATTTTGGAGGCTTTATGAAACATTGGATATGGGCGGCCCTGGCGGCCGGTTTGCTGGCCGGTTGCGGCGCGCAGGAAGCAGGTAAGGGGCAGTTTCGCGATGTACTGGCGCGTTATGCGGCGGCAAACGAAGTGTGCCTGCCGTTGGCTTTGGATGCCGACGGAGCTGCGCCGCTGCTGGGCTCGGAGCGGATTGTGCTGCCGCGCCGTGATGCGGAAGATAAACGCATCAATGAAGCCGCCGTCAAGCAGATGCGGGCTTTGGAGAGTGCCGGATTATATGAGCGCTTGAAAGAGGGCGATGACGAAGTAGCGCTGGTGTTCGCGCTCACCGAAAACGGGCGCAAACATACCCGCGCCGGCCTAAACGGTCCGCTGTTCTGCCTGGGGCGCGAGCATGTGGATAAAGTGCAGTACTACACCGAGCCGGCTACCAATGCTGCCGGACTCACCGTATCCCGCGTGGTGTATGAGGGCAGCATCACGATGGACGGTTGGGCAAAACGCTTAGTGCGCCAGGGCAGCGAAGCTTGGCAAAACCGCCTGCCACTTAAGCGGGTGGAGCAGGCCACGCTGGTGAAAACCAACGACGGCTGGCGCGATATGCGCGAACTGCCGCCGGCCGAAGGCGTAGCGCAGTAGCTTGCAGTGAAACCGCTTCATGCAAAACCTGCCCTTTTGGTGCAGGTTTTTTGTTGGCAGAGTTTGAATTTTTTGCCACTTTGATTTCAGGTAGCCTTTAAAACGTTTTTTGCGAATCCAGCAGAATGGTTACCGGCCCGTCGTTGCACAGGCTGACCAGCATATGGGTGCGGAAGCGGCCTTCGGCCACGTTCACGCCGTGGCTGCGCAAGAGGGTGGCTACTTGTTGATACAGTGCTTCGGCCTGTTCGGGGCGGGCGGCTTGGCTGAAGGAGGGGCGGCGGCCGTTGCGGGCGTCGCCGTAGAGGGTGAATTGCGATACCAGCAGCATTTCGCCGCCGGTGTCTTTCACCGACAGATTGAGTTTGCCGGCTTCGTCTTCAAAGATGCGCAGGTGGGCGATTTTGTCGGCGATATAGCGGGCGTCGGCCTCGCTGTCTTCGCCGCCTACGCCAAGCAGCACGCACAGGCCGTGGGGAATTTGGCTGAACGGGGCATCAGGCGCGTCGGCGGCAGCAATGTGGGCATGGCTGACTTTTTGGATAACGGCACGCATGGTTTCAGGTAGCCTTTCTGGTTGTTCCCAAGAGGTAGGGTGCGGCTTGGCCTTGTTGTATGGGTATGCTGCCTACGGCTTGCCGCTTGGTTGCCTGCCTATTGCTGGGATGATGGTTTAGAGTGGATGGATAAACAAAAGGCTACCTGAAAATAGTGCAGAGCCGGTTTTATAGAGAATTAACAAAAACCAGTACAGCGTTGGCTCGCCTTGCCGTAACGTGTGTACTGTCTGCGGCTCGCCGCCTTGTCCTGATTTTTGTTAATCCACTATAACTTCGTTGGCGCTTTGCTTTCAGGTAGCCTTTTCTTGGCGGGCGATTAAGCCTCGCCTTGTTCTTGGCTCGGGCTTTCAGCTGAGGTTTGGGTTTCGGCGGCTTGTGCTTCGTCTTCCTCTTCTTCGGCTACGCGCTCGAGGCTGACGAGGGTTTCGCCTTCGTCCAGGTTAATCAGCTTCACGCCGGCGGCGGCGCGGCCGGTTTCGCGGATTTGTTCCACCTTGGTGCGGATGAGTACGCCGCCGCTGGTGATCAGCATCAGGTCGTCGC
Organism: uncultured Eikenella sp.; assembly: GCA_963515595.1. Taxonomy (GTDB): domain Bacteria; phylum Pseudomonadota; class Gammaproteobacteria; order Burkholderiales; family Neisseriaceae; genus Eikenella. Next base: position 9,519 of record CAUPYH010000059.1, read on the forward strand.
TTTCGCTCACCAGGGTGGCGGCCACTAGGTCGCCGTTGCGCTCGCCGGTGTTGATGGCGATGTTGCCTTGGCCGCCTTTGTTTTTGCGGCTGTAGCTGGCAATCGGGGTGCGTTTGCCGTAGCCGTTGGCGGTGGCGGTGAGCACTTGCAGTTCACTCTGTTCGCACTCGGGGGCGAAGGTGATGAGGCTGACGATGCGGCCGTTTTCGGGCAGTCTCATGCCGCGCAGGCCGCCGCTGCCGCGGCCGCTGGGGCGTACGCCGTGTTTGCCGCTGATGGGGGCGCTTTCGGCGCTGTCGTCTTCCTGGCTACCTGAAATTTCGGTGTCGTTGTCGTCGCCGGTTTCTTCGTCGTCGCTGCTGCGCTCCCAATATTCGTTGAAGCGGATGGCTTTGCCGAGGTTGGAGAAGAGCATGATGTCGTTGCGGCCGGAGGTGCGCGCTACGCCCACCAAGCTGTCGCCTTCTTTGAGGGCGATGGCTTTGATGCCGACTTTGCTCACGTTTTTAAACGCGGAAAGTTGCACTTTTTTCACCACGCCCATGGCGGTGGCGAAGAAAACGTATTCGTCTTCGGGGAAGTAGCGCACGGGCAGGATGGCGGAGACTTTTTCGTTTTCGTCCAGCTGGATAACGTTGTTGATAGGGCGGCCGCGCGAGTTGCGCCCGCCTTCGGGCAGTTTGTACACCTTAATCCAGTGGCAGCGGCCGTGGTTGGTGAAGCACATCAGGTAGTCGTGGGTGTTGGCCACAAACAGGGTTTCGATGAAGTCTTCGTCTTTGGTGGCGGC
>CAUPYH010000060.1:0-10214 GCA_963515595.1 uncultured Eikenella sp.
ACCGAGCTGGTAGGCCAGATGTTCGGCCGGGGTTTTGCCGTCGGGCACGGCGCGGCTGTGTTTGTCGGCTTCGGCAATGTCGGCAAATTCGGTAAGGTATTTGTCTAGCGCGGTACGGATGGCCGTAATCAGTTCGGCGGCATTGGCGTAGGTTTTCATGGAGCTGTCTTTGTGTTGGTTTGCGGGCATGTGATTTGGGTTATTGCCTAGCCAAACCATCATGCGCCCAAACGGGTTGCAAATAAGGAAACAGGTTTTCAGGTAGCCCTTTAATCCGCTCCCCCCAGCATCCCCAGCAACTCTTCCTCGCTCAACACGGCCACGCCCAGCGCCTGTGCTTTTTCCAGCTTGCTGCCTGCGGCTTCGCCCGCCACCACGAAATCGGTTTTTTTGGACACGCTGCCGCTCACTTTGCCGCCGGCGGCTTCGATAAGGGCGGCGGCTTGGTCGCGTTTCAGGGTGGGCAGGGTGCCGGTCAGGACAAAGGTTTTGCCGGCGATGGGGTTGTTTTCGGGGTGTAGGCTGCCTGAAACGCCGTCCGCGCTGCTTTCAGGCAGCGCTTCGGTGAAGGCGGTGATTTCTTGCAGCAGGGCGGCGTGTGCAGGCTGCCTGCGCCAGTCTTGCCATTCTTGCGGCAGGGCTTGGTCGGTTTGCAGGGCGTGCAGGCTGCCGGCGAGCTGCCAGAGTTCGGCAGCGCGTTTTTCGCTGAGTTTGATGTCGGGCAGGCGTTGCAGCCATTGTTCGGGCGCGGCGTGGGCGCGGGTTTGGGGCGACGGGGCGGCGGCTTGCGGGGAGACGTGCTGCAATAGGTCGTCCAGCATTTTTTGCTGTGCAGGCTGCCTGAAATAGTGGGCGATGGCGTGGGCGACGATACTGCCGATGTCGGGCAGGCAGGCGAGTATGGGTTCGGGGGCGCGGCGCACGGTGTCGAGGTTGCCGAATGCGGCGGCGAGTTGCTTGGCGGTGCTTTCGCCGACGTGGCGGATGCCGAGGGCGAACAGGAAGCGGGCGAGCGGCGGGGTGCGGCTTTGGGCGATGCTGTCCAAGATGTTCTGCGCCCATTTGGTGGCGGCGGATTTGCTGTCTTTGATGGTTTGCAGTTGGGCGATGTCCAGTCGGTAAATATCGGCAAAGCTGTGCAATACGTCGGCGGCGACGAGGGCTTCGATTTGCTTGTCGCCCAGCCCGGCGATGTCCATGGCTTTGCGGCTGGCGAAGTGGATAAGCCCTTGTGCGCGCTGGGCTTGGCAGAGCATGCCGCCGGTGCAGCGGGCGACGGCTTCGCCTGCTTCGCGTTCCACCGCGCTGCCGCACACGGGGCAGGTTTCAGGCAGCCTGAATGGCTCGTACTTCGCTGCCATTTGTTCGCCCAATAAATCAACGGGCTGCATCGGGCGGCGTTCCAGCAGCACGCGCACCACTTCGGGAATCACGTCACCCGCGCGGCGCACGACCACGGTGTCGCCCACGCGCACGTCTTTGCGCGTCACTTCGTCCTGATTGTGCAGCGTGGCGTTGGTGACGGTTACGCCGCCCACGAACACGGGCGCAAGCCGCGCCACAGGGGTGATTGCGCCGGTGCGGCCGACCTGCACGTCAATCGCTTCCACGGTGGTGAGCGCTTCTTCGGCGGGGAATTTGTGGGCAATCGCCCAACGCGGCGCGCGCGACACGAAGCCGAGTTTTTTTTGTTCGGCCAATGAGTTCACTTTGACGACCATGCCGTCGATTTCATACGGCAGGCGGGGGCGGTGTTCGGCCAGCCGTTCGTATTCGCGCAACACGGCCGCCGCGCCGGTGTACGCGCCGAAATAGCCTTCGGGCAGGGAAAAGCCGAGTTCGTGCAGCAGCGCGAGTTCTTCGATATGGCTTTCAGGTAGCCTTTCCGCGCCCGAAAGCTGGGCGATGCCGTAGGCGAAGAAATGCAGTTTGCGCTGCGCGGTGATTTTGGAATCGAGCTGGCGCAGGCTGCCTGCGGCGGCGTTGCGCGGGTTGGCGAAAGGCTTTTGGCCGGCTTCGAGCTGGCGTTGGTTCAGCGCGGCAAAATCGGCTTTGAGCATCAGCACTTCGCCGCGCACTTCCAACAGTGCAGGCTGCTTTTCGCCGTGCAGTTTCAGCGGAATGTTGCGCACGGTTTTGATGTTTTCGGTCACGTTTTCGCCCGTGGTGCCGTCGCCGCGCGTGGCCGCCTGCACCAAAATCCCGTTTTGATACAACAGGCTGACGGCCAGCCCGTCAAACTTTGGCTCGGCGGCGTATTCCACCTGCGCCACGCCCAGTTCCTTGCGCACGCGCTCGTCAAACGCCAAAAATTCGGCGTGGTCGAACGCGCCCGTTTCGTCGTCACGCGGCGAAAACGCGTTGTTCAGCGACAACATCGGCACGGCGTGCACCACGGTTTCAAAGCCGTCCAGCACCGCGCCGCCCACCCGCTGCGTGGGGCTTTCGGGCAGCCTGAACTGCGGATATTCGGCTTCCAAGGCTTCCAGCTCGCGGAAGAGCCGGTCGTATTCGGCATCGGGCACGCTGGGCGCGTCTAAAGTGTAGTATTCGTGGGCGTAGCGGTTGAGCGTTTGCACGAGGGTGCGGATGCGTTGTTGGGGGGTGGACATGGTGATGGGGCGGAAGCAAAATAAAACGGCGCATATTATCATGCGCACAAGGGGAAGAGGCTACCTGAAATCTGCCTGATTATTTCAGGCAGCCTGAATATGGGGAAGGCTGCCTGAATAAAGATATTTGCGCAACTTAAATCAATTTCTATGCAGTTCAAGTTCCAACTTTTCAGGTAGCCTTTCGTTGTAGAGAATGTTTGAAAGTAGTAACGATGCGGCATTTGTTAAGCGGCCATCCGTGGGCCGGTTTGGCCATGCCGACGACATTCGTACCGAGAATAAATGCCAAATTTCGGAAGTCGGGTATCGATTGACTTGAGGTTGGTGCGATGCTGACGAATATTGTCAGGTTCGGAAGGGCCTCTTGCCGCCCGTTCAAAAAAACGGTGGCATGGCAGCCGGGGCGAATTCGATTTGCGGGTAAACCAGCCAATGGCGGCTCCTGGCATAACAGCATGCTTCGGCGGCAGAGGCACATAAAGGCAGTATGTCAGGTGGTATTCCAGACAGGCTTGTATCTTGCGGAGTGTGCCGGGTGGTATGGGATTTGCTTGCATCATGGTTTCAGATGGTTTCCCGGTTTGCTATCCGCCTGGATTTTGGATTAAAATTTTTGAAAAAGATACAGATAAGTATATAATGGTTTATCAGGCGGAGGGCTGTGCCGGCTTGACGCTTCTTGTGGGTTAATAGTTTATTTTAAGGAGTATTTTATGGTATCCCGTATCGGAAAAAGAAAAAGAAGGGGGCAAACGGCTCCACGCATGCCGATGAAATTGGCGGCGGTTTCCGTGTTGTCGTTGTTTTCGCCGTCGCTAATGGCCGCTAACATCAATATCGCCCAGTCTCCGTTGGCGGGCGTGCAGTCTACCTACCAGCCCAATATCGTGCTCGTGCCTTCGGTGGAATATCCGACCGCCGGCGGCGCTTATGCAAGTGATGAATTTATGAGCGACGATCTAACTCCATGGGTAAGGGGTTATTTGACACTGAAATACAGTCGGGGTGATTTCAACCGCCGTTATCTGGGCTATTTCGATTCGGACAAATGCTACGAGTTTATAGCCGACGGTGGTAATAACGGCTATTTCTATGCCACTTCTTCCCGCGCGCAAGCTCCTGATTATGCTTGCCCCAAGGCAAATGAGTTCAGCGGCAACGTGCTGAACTGGGGGACCATGTCCGCCTTGGATATGTTCCGTAAAACCCTCACCGGCGGTAATCGCGTCTACGGTACGGGTACCAATATCGACCCCAACCATGGCGATTATGCCGAAGGCGATGGGGCGAAATTTAATTCAAGCATAGGGATCAATGGCGATACCTTCCTGCGCCGCGCCAGATTCAACGAAGGCTGGGACAGAGGTGTTGGTTGGGGGCGTGAGGATATGGCTGCCTACCGTACCCGTATGCGTTTCCGCGGGCTCAATGGGACTCGGGAACAATTGAAACGCTATCTGCCACATTCGGTGGTCGATGAAATGTTGTCAGATAATCGGAAGAGTTTCGGCTTTATCAACGAAAATGGTACGTTTGGCGGTGAAAACTTCACAGCACGGCTTGCTAACCAAAATATCTACTTCCACAACTATAATTTTGGTTTTGTTTTTGCCCGTGCCGGAAGAAAGGATAATGAAATTCACTATTTATATAGAAGGGGCTCTGGGAACGGGTTGGTAAACCGCTACCTGCCGGTGGTAGTGCGCGTATGTGATTTTACTCCTTTCCCGGGTGAAGATGCGAAATTCTGCGTGCCTTACGGTAGTAAATACAAACCAGAAGGCTTGATTCAAGCCAAGGCGCGCGAGGGTACGCGCTTCGCCGCCTTCGGCTTCCTCTACACGCGTACCGATGATGTGGACGGCGGCGTATTGCGCGCGCCGATGAAATATCTGGTTCCTCCGCCGGGTAAATCGTCTATCAGCGGCAACCCCGTTACCAATACGCCCGAATGGGATACGGGCACGGGCAAGCTGAATCCGAACCCGGAAAATGCCGGGGAAGGCAACAGCGGTGTGATTAACTATATTAATAAATTCGGCGACCGCCAAGGTTATAAAGATACCGACCCCAGCGGCGAGCTGTATTATGCTGCAATGCGATACTTGCGAATCGGTTCTGAAGGCGTAAACGGTTCGGTGTACCGCGGTAATCCCAATGATACACAAAAAGACGGTTTCCCAGCCCACTATAATTGGCAAGACCCGCTGAAAACGGGTTTCCCTGCCAATAGCAAGGAGCCGATGTGCCGTCCAAATACCATTATTTGGATCGGTGATACCAATACCCACTTTGACAACAACTTACCCCAGTGGGATATGTATACAGATGCTGGTAGAGCGAACTCTAGCAGGGTAAGCGATACCGGTAGCCTGAAGACCGGAGAATTATTCAGACAGATTTGGAATTGGGAAGGCCAACCGGGCGGCAATTGGGAGCGGAACCGTAGTTTGAAGGAATACCAGTACGCGTCGTGGGCGAAGCCATTAGGGCATTCGCCAGGGGGCGTGGCCGGTTTGGCCTATTGGGCGCATATTAATGACACGCGCACCGATATCCCTGGCAACCAATATCAAAACAACTTTATTATCGACGTATTGGAAGGTGGTCATTCTAAAGAACCTGGCACTCAGAGTATCTCCAGCTGTAAGGAAACTTGGCGGGGCGGGAGTAAAATACCTCCGAACAACTCGGATTGTCGTTATGGTAATCCGTGGTATTGGGCGGCCAAATATGGTGGTTTCGATCACGGCGGTGATACGAATAATCCTCCGCAGCTGATCAATCCCAACGGTAGCGATGCGTCTTGGAAACGTGCTGCTACCAGCGAAGAGAATAGTTTGTTCGGTAACAACCGAATGCCGAAAAACTTCGCTTTGGGCAACAGCCCGGAAAATATGGTTGCCGCTCTGAAACGCGCCTTTACCACCGCTGGTAATTTCGCCCGCCCCACGCAGGCCGCACCGACCTTTACCACTCCTCCCGGACAGAAAACCGACCTGAAATCTGGCCAAAGCACCGAAATCATCTCAACTACTTATGATTTCACCAAACTGACGGGTGATGTGGTGTCGGAACGCCAGCAGATGGTAAACAATAAATTGCAGCCTGTGGGCGGCATCCTTTGGTCCGCTTCGGGGAAAATAGGCGCACGCTTCCACAACGGCAGCAATTATGCCAACCGCCAAGTGTTCGTGCGCAACCGAGGCAACGGCTTCGTGCGCTTCAATACTGCCAATAAGTCCAACTTTGCCTCAACGGTTTCCGGCACCGGCAGCTTGTCGGATAACGATGTAATCAATTACACCTTGGGCGACAACAGCAAGGAAGCGGCCGCTACGGCGCGTACGCGCGACAAAATATTGGGCACGATGGTCAGCCCGACCGTGGCGCTGGTTTCGCCTATCCCGGCAAGTGAACGGCCAATGGGCTGCAGCTATACCGTTGATCCGAACACTAGGCCGAGACATTATGTGGTGAGCGCCAACGACGGTATGGTGCATGTGCTGGATGCTTCCGGCGAAGAAAAAATAGCGCTGATGCTGTCTACTGCCCTGCCTTGGTTGGATGACTATGCCAGCCCATCCTATGTGCATCGCTACCTGAACGACGGCACCCCCTCGGTGACCGAGACCTGCCTGGCCGACGGTAAGGCGCATTCCGTAGCCATCGGTTCCGCAGGCAAAGGTGGTGCGGCAGTTTACGCCCTCGATGTAACCAATCTTTCGTCTCCCGGCGAAGGCAACCTGATGTGGGAATTTACCAATGCCGACGATTCCGACTTGGGCGTGGGCGTAGGCGTGCCTTATGTGGCCAAAAACAAAGACGGCAAAGCCATTGCGATTTTCAACAGCGGCTACAACAACCCCTCCGACAGAGGACATATCTTCGTTTTGAACGTGGATAGGCCGAGAGGCAGTTCTTGGGGCGGCCAATATCAGAAAATCCCATTGGGACGTGCCGGTGTCGGCGACGTATTCGTGCTGGATTCGAATAAAGACGGCGTGCCGGAAAGACTCTATGCCGGTGACTACGATGGTAATTTGTGGCGCGTAGATTACAACCGGACAACCGGGGCTTGGACGCCCAGCAAGCTGTATGCCGCTCCGGCAGGCTCTCCGCCCATGACCACTAGGCCGGCCGCCCATAAAGAACCAGGCGGTAAGACATACGTTATTGCCGGTACCGGCCAATATATGACGGCCGATGCACTTGACCGCAATCAGCAGAATTATGTCTATGGCTTCTTCGACGACGGCAGCACCGTTACCGGGCATGGACAGCTACTGCGCCAGAGCATCGGTGGACAAGTATCAGGCAACGTAAGAGCGCTCACCGACAGCAACGCGTCTGCTTTCACAATCAGCCAAAATGCGCTGAGTGGTTCGGAAAAGGGCTGGTTTATTGAGTTGCCAGCCGGTCAGATCGTTACCGCTCCTGCTACCATTTACCGCAAACAGGTGGCGATGTTCCAAGCGGTGTCGCGTACGACCGATCCCACTTCCTGCTCACTGAGCGGTTCGACCTCGTTCATCAACGTGGATCTGAAAAATGGCGGCTTGTTCGGTAAGCCTGTGTTCGATACCAACGGCGACGGTAAGTTTGACGAAAACGATGCGAAGGTCGGCATGGTTACTTACTACGACAATATCGCCGTTACCAGTGCGATGTCGCTGGCTCAAACCGCCAACGGTGAGGCAACTGTGCTTGCAGCTATGGGTGATACCGGCCAAATATCCTTTGCCATGAACCCATTGGAAGAACCACTTCCTCCGAAGACTCCTCCCAAAGGCATTGTCCGCCGTATTTCTTGGCAGGAAATATTCTAAAGCGGTACAACAAACGGCAGCTGCACCATGGCAGTTGCCGTTTTTCTTTGCGTTGCGAGATATCCTATACCCGGGAGAAGGGCGACGTACTCAACCTGCCTGGCTAATTTTCAGGTAGCCCGAGATCGTTGTTATAGTTTGAAGTGAAAGAATTATAAGATATTTAATCATAACATTAAGTTGGATAAGTTGTTGAGAAACGCATATCGGAGAAAAGTGCCAAAGGCAGAAGGTTTGCAAAGGTCTTGACCGATGTAGTGGAATGCAGCCTATATTCTGACACCGTATGATATATTTCTACTGGCTTTTCGGACTATTCTTAATTATGATTTTTTTCTCTTCCCGCCCGCTCACCCCCGCCGAAACCAAGCTCGCCCGCAGCGTGTTTGGCAGTGGGCTGCGCTATGAACGCATCCGCCTGCACGGCGGCGCGTGGTGGCTGCCTACCCGCAATATTGCCGTTGCCCCCTTCGGCCATGTTTACTTCCCCGCCAACCGGTTCTGTCCCGATTTTGCCAAGCGACCCTTGGTCGAACGCGCCTGGCTGGTGCACGAGCTGACGCACGTTTGGCAGCATCAAAACGGCTTCCCCGTGTGGCTTGGCGGCAGTTTGCTGGCCCTGCGTTTGGGCTACCTGAAAAATCGTGCCTACCGCCTGCCCATGCTCGACACCGTGCCGCACTTCAACCGACTCAATATGGAACAGCAGGCCGAAATCTTCGCCCTATATTACCGCGCCGCCATTTGCTGCGACCCGGCTGCCGCCCCTTATTTGCCCCAGTTGCAACGCTTATTGCAGCCGTTTTTTGCCAACCCGAAAAGCCGCGAACTGTGGCCGAAGTGGTTTTAAAAGCGGAGTGAGGCTATGTTTTAACTGCGCGGAAACTTGGCTTCCTGCGGAAGCCTCGTTTTAACTTCGTTGAAGCTGTGCTTTCAGGTAGCCTTTGGGGCGTATATAGAAGGTTAGCCGATTCTATCTGGCTTAGACTTTTTTCTTCTATCCATTAAAAATTTATTTATAAAGACGGGGTGGAGTGGAAAGAAGAGAAGGATGTATAGTCTTATAATTTTATTCAATAGCTTGAAAAATAATATTTTTCTTAAAATTAAATAAAATTGGTTCGGGCTGGTTTTGCTGCTTGTATTAATTTCATTCATGCAAAGCAGCAAATTTATCGCTTGCAACTTGCCTTGTCCTGCCGCAAACTCGCCTCCTGAGAAATTTTACTTATTTCCTAAACATTTTCTGTTTTGCAAACCATTGAAGGAGTTTTTATGAACACATTTCACCTCTCCGGTTATCCGCGCATCGGCGCGAAGCGTGAGCTGAAATTTGCCGTTGAAGCCTTTTGGAAAGGCGCGAAATCCGAAACCGAATTGCAGCAGGTAGCGGCCGATATCCGCCGTGCCAACTGGGCCACTCAAAAAGCTGCCGGTGCCGATTTGCTGCCGGTGGGCGATTTTTCATTTTACGACCATGTGCTGGATTTGCTCTGCACCTTGGGCGGCATTCCCTCACGTTTCGGCTTTGATGCAGCCAAGCTGACCCTGCCGGAATACTTCCAGCTGGCACGCGGCAACGCCACCCAGTTTGCGATGGAAATGACCAAATGGTTCGACACCAACTACCACTTCATCGTGCCCGAATGGTCGGCCGACACCGAATTTAAGGTGAACGCCAAAAACCTGATTGCCCAAATCAAAGAAGCCAAAGCGCAAGACCACGACATCAAACCCACGCTGGTGGGTCCGGTTACGTTGGCTTGGTTGGGCAAGAAAAAAGAAGACTTCGGCTGCCGCGTAACCAAACTGCTGCTGCCCAAACTGTTGCCTGCTTATGCACAACTCTTGCGCGAACTGGCTGCCGAAGGCGTGGATTGGATTCAGATCGACGAGCCGATTTTGGCGGCTGAAGCTTCACAAGTGTGGCTGGACGCATTCGCCCCTGTGTATCAGGAACTGGCCAACACCGGCGTGCGCATCGTAATCGGCACTTATTTCGCCTCCGTGGCCGAACACCTGAACCTGCTGAAATCCCTGCCCGTACACGGCGTGCACATCGACTGCGTGCGCGCACCGGAGCAGCTCTCTGTGTTTGCCGACGGCTGGCCGGACAACCGCGTGCTGTCTGTAGGCCTGATTGACGGCCGTAACGTGTGGCGCGCCAACCTGAACAAGGTAATCGACACGCTCGAGCCCGTAAAAGCCAAATTCGGCAACAACTTGTGGATTGCCCCCTCCTGCTCGCTGCTGCATAGCCCGCAAGATTTGGCAGTGGAAGAAAAACTGGACGGCGAAATCAAATCTTGGATGGCCTTTGCCGCACAGAAACTGGTGGAACTGGGCGTGGTGAAACAAGCGCTGGCACACGGCAAATCTGCCGTTCAGGCTGCCTTGGCCGAATCCGATGCCGCCGCCGCCGACCGCGCCACTAACAAGAAAATCCACAACGCAGCCGTGCAAAAACGCGTGGCCGACCTGCCCAAAGGTGCCGACCAACGCAAATCGCCGTTTGCCCAGCGCATTAAGGCACAGCAGGAATGGATGAAGCTGCCCGTACTGCCCACCACCACCATCGGTTCCTTCCCGCAAACTACTGAAATCCGCCAAGCGCGCGCCGCGTTCAAGAAAGGCGAGCTCTCTGCTGCTGATTATGATGCCGCGATGAAGAAAGAAATCGCCTACTGCGTGGAAATCCAAGAGAAATTGGAGCTGGACGTGCCCGTACACGGCGAAGCCGAGCGCAACGACATGGTGGAATACTTCGGCG
>CAUPYH010000061.1:0-10181 GCA_963515595.1 uncultured Eikenella sp.
GCCGACATTCTGCTTGTAAGGCAGACGCTCTACCAACTGAGCTAATCACCCATGTCTCGTGCACAGCACTAGAAGATGCGAATTAAACCAAACTCTCCACATCATTGCAAGCATTATCTTGCAAAAAACTTACGGTGATATATCAACACTCTGTTATAAAAGTGAAAAAACTTTTATAAACTTCTCTCTCAAACCGTCAGAAATCTCTCGGCATGCCAGTTTGCGCTATAATAAATAGTTTACTTTACTACTCGCTATGGCTTTATGAACGCCGTTATCCGTACCCGCCAAGCCAACCCCGAAGCCGAACAAGCCCTGCTGGCCGCCGGCACTCCGCCCTTGTTGGCACGCCTGTTTGCAGCCCGCAATGTCCGTTCCCCCGCCGAACTACATAACCATTTAGCCAGCTTGCTGCCCTATCAATCGCTGAAAAATATTGATGCTGCCGCCGAGCGGTTGGCTCGCGCTATCCAGGAGCAAGAACGAATTTTAATTGTAGCCGACTACGATGCCGATGGCGCCACAGCCTGCGCAGTAGGCATTTTAGGCTTGCGCCGCATGGGCGCACGGGTGGAGTTTTTAGTACCAGATCGTTTCAAACACGGCTACGGCCTCACCCCGCAACTAGCCGACCTGGCTGCCGAACGAGGCACTCAGCTGCTGTTAACCGTAGATAACGGCATTTCCAGCACTGCCGGTGTAGCACGCGCCCAAGCATTGGGTATGGACGTAATTATCACCGACCATCACTTATCGGGCGACACGCTACCTGAATGTATCATCGTTAATCCCAATCAACCGGGATGTGCCTTTGCCAGCAAGAATCTGGCCGGCGTAGGCGTAATCTTCTATGTATTAACCGCCCTGCGCGCACTGCTGCGTACACAGCAATGGTTCAACCCGCAAAGGCTACCTGAACCCAATTTGGCCGAGTTTTTAGACTTGGTGGCTTTGGGCACCGTGGCCGATGTGGTGACATTGGATTACAACAACCGAATCTTGGTTAGCCAAGGGCTCAAACGAATGCAAATTGGCAAAACCCGCCCCGGCATTCAGGCGCTTTTTCAGGTAGCCCAGCGCGATATGCGACAAGCCAAGCCGTTTGATTTGGGCTTTGCCATCGGCCCGCGCATCAATGCTGCCGGCCGTTTGGAAAACATGGAAATCGGTATTGCCTGCCTACTGGCCGAAGATCCGGCCACCGCCGCCGAACTGGCCGAACAGTTAAATGAACTGAACTGCGCACGACAGGAAATCGAGCAAAACATGCTGCAAGAAGCCCTTACTCTGGCCGATCAAATTATCGTTGACAACAGCCTGGGTATTACCGCCTTTCATCCAGATTGGCACCAAGGCGTGGTTGGTATCGTGGCCGGCCGGCTCAAAGACCGTTTCCATCGACCCACCATCGTGTTTGCCCCCACAGGCAATGGCGAACTGCGCGGCTCCGGCCGTTCCATTCCCTCATTACATCTGCGCGATGCCATCGACTTGGTGGCCAAACGCCATCCCGATCTAATTCTAAAATTCGGCGGCCACGCCATGGCTGCCGGCCTCAGCATCCGCGAGCAGGATTTTCCCCTCTTCAAACAAGCTTTCGAAAGCGTACTGAATGAACTGCTGGATCAAGACGCACTCACCCGCACCTTCCTCACCGACGGCAGCCTGAGCCCGGAAGAAATTTCCCTGCATACTGCCGAAACGCTGTCCAAGCAAGTATGGGGACAAGGCTTTCAACCCCCATGTTTCTACAACCAATTTGAAGTATTGTGGCAGCGGGTAGTAGGCAACGGTCATAAGAAAGCCGGACTAAATTGCGGCGGACACACTGTGGAAGCCATGTTTTTCCGTTGCGCCGAAGAGCTTCCAGCCAAAATCCACACGGTATACCGCCCCATTGCCAACCAATGGCGCAACCAATATGAATTGCAACTACACATCGACCATTGGGAAGCAGACTAAATACACACCACACCGCCAAAACTCTTAATCTATTTTCTCACGCACACCAACATAGCCAGCTAGCCACAGGAAATAACCACTTTTTCCATAAACGATGCATTCTTACCATGATTTAACTTATAATCACACCTTAAACTATAATAGTGTAAAAGCATTCTTACTAAATGCGAGTCTTGCGGGCGATATCCTAAAAGCAAATATCCGCCCGAAATTTTAAACTCCGTTCTACTTTACTCAGGCAAATATATGAGCGTCGGACTATTGCGCATCCTGTTTCAAAACAAACTGATTGAGCAGGATCAGGTTGAAAAATACCGAGAAAAAATTAATCAAAACAAAAATATCATCCCCATGCTGGCTGAGGCTGGCATTATCCAACAAAAAGATTTGCTGCTGCTGCTAGCTAAATTGTTCCATTATCCGATGATGGATTTGTCCCGCTACTCGCGTTCGATGTTGGTACAGGATGTCATTAATGATACCCAGATGCTAGAGTACCGTTGCATCCCTTTATTTAAGCGTGGACAAAGACTATTTTTAGGTGTATCCAACCCCACACTGTTGCAAACATACCAACAATTGGTTTTCCACAGTGGTTTGTCCGTCGATTTGGTGCTGGTCAATGACGAGCAGCTAGATAGATTGTTGGAGTTCGCCAGCCAAACTTCCACTGCCATTCTAGATGAAATTTCCGAGAATCCGGATGGAAAACCAATATTGCTAGATGGTGAATCGGAAGACGGGCCGATTGCCAAATTTATTCACAAAGTCCTGTCAGACGCCCTAAATACTGGTGCCTCAGATATCCATTTTGAGTTTTACGAAGAAATGGCGCGCATCCGATTCCGCACTGACGGTCAATTGCGCGAAGTAGTGCAGCCTCCGCTCAACATCCGCGGGCAGATTGCTTCGCGTATCAAGGTAATGTCGAAAATGGACATTTCCGAAAAACGCATACCGCAGGACGGCCGTATCCAGATCCAGTTCCATAAAAACCAAAAGCCGATCGACTTTCGTGTAAATACGCTGCCTACACTGTTCGGCGAAAAAATTGTAATGCGCATTCTGAATTCGGATGCTGCCACGTTGAATATCAACCAACTGGGTTTCGAACCTTTCCAAAAAGAATTACTACTAGAGGCCATCCACCGCCCATACGGCATGGTGCTGGTTACCGGCCCGACCGGCTCGGGTAAAACCGTGTCGCTGTATACCTGTCTAAACATCTTGAATACCGACAGCGTAAACATCTCCACCGCTGAAGACCCGGCCGAGATTAACTTGCCCGGTATCAATCAGGTAAACGTAAACGACAAACAGGGCATGACATTTGCTGCGGCACTGAAAGCTTTCCTGCGTCAAGACCCGGACATCATCATGGTGGGTGAGATCCGCGACTTGGAAACTGCCGATATTGCCATTAAAGCCGCGCAAACCGGCCACATGGTGTTCTCTACCCTACATACCAATAATGCTCCAGCCACACTATCCCGTATGTTGAACATGGGGGTAGCACCGTTCAATATTGCTAGCTCGGTTAATCTGATTATGGCGCAGCGTTTGGTGCGGCGGCTGTGTACCTGCAAACAACCGATCGAGCGTCCGCCAGCTGAAGCTTTACTGAAAGTCGGCTTCACTGAAGAAGACTTAGCCAAGGACGACTGGCAGTTATACCGTCAAGTGGGTTGTGACCGGTGCAGAGGAAAAGGTTTCAAAGGACGAGCCGGTGTATATGAAATCATGCCGGTTACCGATGCCATGCAGAAAATCATCATCAATAACGGTACCGAGGTGGATATTGCTGAACAAGCCTACGCTGATGGATTGGTGGACTTGCGCCGAGCCGGTATTTTAAAAGCAATGCAAGGCATTACCACCTTAGAAGAAATCCTTGCCAGCACTAACGACTAATGAAAGATCGTTTCACTTAAAAGGGAATCATCATGGCTACAAACAAACGAAATAACCAACCCAAAAAAGTGGCGGGAACTAGCTACGAATTTGAAGGCCGGCACATGGAGTCCGAGCAAATCGTCCGTGGCGAAGTAGTTGCCAAAGACGAACAGGACGCACGTGCCAAGCTCGCCCGCCGCCGCATCAAGGTTATCAGCCTGCATAAAAAGAAAAAAGTTCGTGAAAAGAAAATTACCCAGGGTGACATTACTGTGTTCACCCGCCAGCTGGCCACTATGATGAAAGCCGGTCTGCCAGTCATGCAGGCATTTGATATTGTTGCGAAAGGCCACTCCAATGCCTCTATGACTAAGCTCTTAATGGAAGTACGTAACGACATCGAACAAGGTACATCTATGGCTAATGCCTTCCGCAAACACCCCAAATATTTTGATGATTTTTATTGCAACTTGGTGGGTGCCGGTGAGGCAGGTGGTGTGCTGGAAAGCTTGCTCGACAAGCTAGCTTTATATAAAGAGAAAACCCTTGCCATCAAGAAAAAAATTAAAAGTGCATTAACCTATCCGATCGCCGTGGTAGTGGTAGCTATCGTACTGGTCATGATCATGATGATGTTCGTCTTGCCCGAGTTCAAAAAGGTATATGACGGTATGAACGCCCCCATGCCTGCACTAACCCAATTCATGATGGGTATTTCCGATTTCATGGTAGCGTGGGGCTGGTTGGTTATTATCCTCATGATCGCCGCTGTTGCCGGATTTATCCAGTGGCACAAACGCTCCCTTGCCTTGCAAAAACGGGTTGATGGCATGCTGCTCAAAATGCCTATCTTCGGCAATATTGTCGAAAAAGGTACGATTGCTCGTTGGGCTCGCACCACCGCTACCTTGTTTACTGCCGGCGTTCCGTTGGTAGAGGCACTAGATTCTGTAGGTGGTGCTTCCGGTAACATCATTTACGAAGAGGCCACCAGAAGCATTAGAAATCAAGTTAACCAAGGTACTTCGTTAACTACCGCCATGAGCTCAACCGACCTGTTCCCCAATATGGTCTTGCAAATGACCTCAATTGGTGAAGAATCTGGTGCACTGGATGATATGCTGAATAAAGCTGCTGAGTTCTATGAAGAAGAGGTAGACAACGCTGTAGCCACCCTATCTTCTCTGATGGAACCGATTATTATGGTGGTATTAGGTAGTATTATCGGTGTGATTCTGGTTGCCATGTATCTGCCCTTGTTCAACTTGGGTAACGTGGTTGGCTAACCTATCCATATCCATTAACCATCTCTCTTATCTTTCAGGTAGCCTCTCTCAGGCTACCTGAAAACATACCTACACCACGCCTATGACCAATCTTGATCCCGAAATCTACATTCCCTTCGCCGTCCTGCTCGGCCTGCTGGTGGGCAGTTTTCTCAACGTGGTTATCTACCGCCTGCCGGTCATGCTAGAGAAACAATGGCGTATCGCTGCCAAACAGCATCTCGAACTACCGTTAGACGAAGAAGACCAAAAACCATTCAACATCAGCACCCCGCCCTCGCGCTGTCCCAAATGCGGCAGCCCGGTGAAACCGTGGCAAAATATTCCCATCATCAGCTACCTGCTGCTGCGTGGTCGATGCCATAGCTGCCACACCCCCATCAGCTGGCGTTACCCAGCCGTTGAGCTGCTCACTGGTATCCTCTTTGGCATTATCGCCTGGTGCTACGGTTACACTTGGCTCACCCTTGGCGGTCTCGTATTCACCGCCGTGCTGGTTGCCCTCACCTTTATCGATGCCGACACCCAGCTCTTGCCCGACCAGCTTACCTTACCTCTGATTTGGCTCGGTCTGCTATTCAACTGGCAAGTTGGCTTCGTCAGCCTGCCATCGGCACTGCTCGGTGCCGTGGTCGGCTATTTGAGCCTCTGGCTGCTGTTCCACCTGTTCAAACTCATCACCGGCAAAGAAGGCATGGGCTATGGCGACTTCAAACTGCTCGCTGCACTGGGCGCCTGGCTCGGCGTTAGCACCCTGCCCGTTATTGTTTTCGTGGCCGCCTTGGTCGGCCTGGTTGCCGCTCTGGTGATGCGTGCCGCCAAAGGCCAGCCCATTGCCTTCGGCCCCGCGCTCGCCATTGCCGGCTGGCTGGTTTTCGCTGCCAACAGCTATATCCTGCAAGGCATCCAATGGTGGCTGCACAAATCCGGATTCATCTGATATGACCGCCTGGGTCGGCCTCACCGGCGGCATCGGCAGCGGTAAATCCACCGCTGCCCGCCTGTTTGCCCAACACGGCGTGCCGCTGATTGATGCCGATGCCATATCCCGCGCCCTCACCGCAAACGGCGGAGCTGCCCTTCCCGCCATCCGTGCTGCCTTTGGCGAGGCCGTATTCGATTTTTCAGGTAGCCTCAAGCGCGATGCCCTGCGCCAACTCGTTTTCCAATCCTTCGAAGCCAAAGCCAAGCTCGAAAACATCCTCCATCCGCTGATTCTCGCCGAAATCCGGGCGCAACAGCAGCAATATCCCCAAGCCGCCTACGGCATCATCGAAATTCCCCTGCTTGCCGAGCAACCTGTTTTTCAAAGCATTCTCCGGCGCATTCTCGTTATCGATTGCAGCGAAGAAACACAAATCCGCCGCACCATTGAACGCAGCGGCCTTACCCGTGATATGATTAACGGCATTCTCGCCGCCCAGGCCAGCCGCCAACAGCGCCGCAGCATTGCCGACGATATCATCAGCAACGAAGCCGGCCTGCCCGAACTTGCCGCCGCCGTGGAGCGGCAACACCTTATTTACCAACAATTATTCGGTAGTTGAACCATGTCCGCCATCATCACCTTCGAACACCCCCTGTCCGAACGCATCCGCAACTTCCTACGCCTCGAACACCTCTTTTCCCGCTTCAACGCCACCGTCAGCCACCCAGAGCCTTGGGCACACCACGCCGCCCTCGGCACCCTGTTCGAAATCATGGATTGCGCCTCCCGCGCCGAACTCAAGCTCGACATCCTGCAAGAGCTCGAACGCCAACGCCAGCAAATTTCCCAAGCCGAACGCGAACAATACGACTCCACCCCCGAGCAGGACGACCTCTACCAGGCCACCCAAAACCTGCAAGAAGTACAGCAAAAGTTCGGCCAACACCTGCGTGAAAACGAATGGCTCATGGGCGTAAAGCAGCGCATGCTCGTGTCCGGCGGCACCAGCCCCTTCGACCTTCCCTCCTATCACTATTGGCTGCAACTGCCCTTCGAGCAACGCGTGGCCGACCTCGGCTGCTGGATTCGCTCTCTCACCCCCACCGGCGACGCCATTTCCCTGCTGCTGCGCATCCTTCGCCGCAACAGCATCCGCCTCGAATGCCTCGCCCGCCAAGGCAACTATCAAAACACCAAGCTCGGCAACAACATCCACATGCTCACCATAGATGTGGCCCAATCCCATCACACCCTGCCCGAGATTTCCGCCAACAAATACTTCACCCACATCCGCTTCACCCAAGCCACCCAAGACAGTCCGCGCGGAAAACAGATCGACACCGACATCCCCTTCCAGCTCAAAATGTGCAGCTTCGACCCCATCGCCGACAAACCATGACCCAACCCACCGTATCCTGCCCCACCTGCCAAAAACCCGTACTCTGGAACGAAAACAGCCCCTACCGCCCCTTCTGCAGCCAACGCTGCAAAATGATCGACCTGGGCACCTGGGCAGACGAAAGCTACCGCATCCCCAGCCAGGAAGAAGCTCCACCCCAGATGGGCGACCACGAATAACCGACAGAGGCTACCTGAAACCCCAATCCCGCTTTCAGGTAGCCTCAATCTATCCCCACCCCACACCATGAACACCGCCACCATCCACAGCATCGACCACGAAGGCCGCGGCGTAGCCCGCATCCACGGCAAGACCACCTTCATCACCGGCGCCCTGCCCCAAGAAACCGTTGCCTACCAAATCACCCGCAGCAAAAAACACCACGACGAAGCCCAAGCCACCCGCATCCTCACCCCCTCCCCCTACCGCACCGCCCCCGCCTGCCCCCACTACAGCCAATGCGGCGGCTGCACCCTCCAACACGTCCACAGCAACGTGCAGGTAGCCTACAAACAACGCATCCTCGAAGACCAACTCCAACGCCTCGGCAAAGTCCGCCCCCAATACCTCCTGCCCCCCATCTACGGCCAAGCCTGGAGCTACCGCCACCGCGCCCGCCTCAGCGCCCACCACAGCCAAGGCCGCACCATCCTCGGTTTTCAAAGCCGCAGCAGCCACCGCATTGTCGACATCCAACAATGCCCCATCCTCGCCCCCCAGCTTGCCAGCCAACTGAGCAACACCCGCACCCTGCTCCAGCAGCTCAACCGCCTGCATACCCCCATCCGCACCATCGAACTGCACCACAGCCCCGCCGCCAACAGCCTCACCCTGCACACCGAACACCTTCCCAAAGCCGCCCGCGCCCACCTCATCCAACACGCCCAAAGCCTGCCCGCCAACTGGCACATCTGGCTGCAAGCCCCACACCGGCCCGCCCAACCACTCCTGCCCGACAGCCCCCAACTCAGCTACAGCCTGCCCGAATACGCCCTCACCCTCCCCTACCGCCCCGGCGACTTCACCCAAGTCAATCCCGCTGCCAACGCCCTGCTCGTTGCCCGCGCCATGCAACTGTTGCAGCCCCAACCCGGCGAACGCATTGCCGACCTTTTCTGCGGCCTCGGCAACTTCAGCCTCCCCATCGCCGCCGCCGGCGCACAAGTCATCGGCATCGAAGGCTCGCCCGAGCTCACCGAGCGCGCCAGCCAAAACGCCCGCCTCAACCACCTCGCCGAACGCGCCCGCTTCCACAGCGCCGACCTCTTCCAAACCACCGAACACACCGTGGCCGGCTGGGGCTATTTCGATAAAATCCTGCTCGACCCGCCCCGCAGCGGCGCCTATGCCCTTGTCCAAGCCCTGCACGCCCCCTACCTCCCGCGCCGCATCGTGTACGTTTCCTGCAACCCCGCCACCTTCGCCCGCGATGCCGCCGTACTCGTGGGCAAAGGCTACCGCTTCCGCAACGCCGGCATCGTCAACATGTTCCCCCAAACCGCCCACGTCGAAACCGTCGGCTGCTTCGATTTGGAATAGCCTCGGTGCACACTGTAGCGGATTAAAATGCGGATGGGATAAGGCGGCGAACCGCAGCCAGCACGGCAATCCAGCGCAGTAACATTCTTCATTCCCTATAAAAAGGCTACCTGAAATCTTCAGGTAGCCTTTCCCTTTTCTCCCCACACCCCCAAACGTGTACAATACGCCATTTCCATATTTCCACCACCCAACACCATGCAACCCTACCTCCACCTCATGCAGCACATCCTCAGCCACGGCACCGACAAATCCGACCGCACCGGCACCGGCACCCGTTCCGTATTCGGCCACCAAATGCGCTTCGACCTCGCCCAAGGCTTTCCCCTGCTCACCACCAAAAAGCTCCACCTGCGCTCCATCATCCACGAGCTCCTTTGGTTTCTCAAAGGCGACACCAACATCCGCTACCTGAAAGAAAACAACGTCTCCATCTGGGACGAATGGGCCGACGAAAACGGCGACCTCGGCCCTGTATACGGCTACCAATGGCGCTCCTGGCCCGCCCCCGACGGCCGGCATATCGACCAAATCGCCAACGTTGTCGAGCAAATCAAACGCAACCCCGACAGCCGCCGCCTCATCGTATCCGCTTGGAACCCCGCCCTCGTCGATGAAATGGCGCTGCCCCCCTGCCACGCCCTGTTTCAATTTTACGTAGCCGAAGGCCGCCTCTCCTGCCAGCTCTACCAACGCAGCGCCGACGTTTTCCTCGGCGTGCCCTTCAACATCGCCAGCTATTCCCTGCTCACCATGATGATGGCGCAAGTATGCGGCCTGCAACCCGGCGAATTCATCCACACCTTCGGCGACGCCCACCTCTACAGCAACCACTTCGAGCAAGCCCGCCTCCAGCTCACCCGCGAGCCACGAGCCCTACCGCAAATGCAGCTCAACCCCGAAGTGCAAAACCTGTTCGACTTCCACTTTGAAGACTTCGAGCTGCAAAACTACGACCCGCACCCGCACATCAAAGCGCAAGTGGCGGTGTAATACTGGCGGCAATCAAAAAAGGCTACCTGAAAACGTAGCGCAGCGAAGTTTCTGCGTAGCTAAAACGTAGCGAAGCGAAGTTTCTACATAGCTAAAATTTCAGGTAGCCTTTCCCATTACAGCCATGTAGCAACTGTATTTTTCACCCCGTCGGGCAAAAATACCAAAACTCAAATCAAGC
>CAUPYH010000062.1:0-10157 GCA_963515595.1 uncultured Eikenella sp.
CACTATAAAACGGTATTGGCCGGTTCGTAGTCGATAACGTCGCGGATTTTGTTTTGCGCGTCCACCAGCACCACTTTCGGCCGGTGTGCGGCGATTTCCGGCTCGGAGAGCAAAACGTACGACATGATGATCACCACGTCGCCCGGCTGTACCAGCCGCGCCGCCGCGCCGTTGAGGCAGATTTCGCCGCTGCCGCGCTCGCCGGCGATGGTGTAGGTTTCCAGCCGCTCGCCGTTGTTGTTGTTCACAATCTGCACTTTCTCGTTCACGCAGATGCCCGCCGCATCGAGCAGATCCAAATCCACGGTGATGCTGCCTACATAGTTTAAATCGGCGCGGGTAACGGTGGCGCGGTGGATTTTGCCGCCCAGCAAAGTTCGGAACATATCGGGAATCCTAGAAAAAAGCGGTATTTTATCGCAAGCGGTGTGCGGGCTGAAGGCTGCCGGTTATTTTCAGGTAGCCTTTTGCGCCCGTGCCGGTTTGCCGGGCATTTCTGCCCGGCCTGTAAGTTTCAGGTAGCCTTATTCCGCTTCGCAGCCGCAGGAAAGAGAGGCGGAGGCTTGCAGGCTGAGCTGTTTGCGCTGCAGCGCTTTTTCGTGGCGGCAGCGCTGGCGCTCACTGGTGATTTGCAGCGGCGGCACGGGCACGGGCTTGCCGTTTTCCACGGCCACCATGGTGAAGTAGCAGCTGTTGGTGTGGCGCACCTGGCCGGTGCGGATGTTTTGCGCTTCCACTCGGATGCCGACTTCCATGGAGGTGCGGCCGGTGTAGTTGACGCTGGCGTAGAACGTTACCAGCTCGCCCACGTGAATCGGCTCTTTAAACAATACTTTGTCCACAGACAGGGTAACGCAGTAGTGCCCGCTGTATCGGCTGGCGCAGGAATAGGCCACCTGGTCGAGCAGGCGCAAAAGCTCGCCGCCGTGCACATTACCGCTGAAATTGGCGGCGTTGGGCATCATCAGTTCAGACATCACCAGTTCGTGCGCGGGAAGCTGGCGGGTGTGGGATTCGGTCATGGTATTCCTCGGTGCGTGAGATAAAAGAATTATTTTATGCTATTAATGCAGCATGGTTTGATTAAACTTGTTTATGGTGCGATTTCTGCATGCCCCGCCAGCCGTTGGCCACCAAAAGCAGCAGCCCTGCCCAAATCAGGCCGTAGGTGATGTAGGCCGAGGGCTGCACCGGCGTTTTCAACACCAACACCGCCAGCAAAAACAGCAAAGCCGGCTCCACATAGCTGAGCATGCCGAACAGGTTGACCGGCAGCAGCAGCCCCGATTTCATGTTCAGCGACATCGACACCGCGCTCAAGCCGCCCAATAGCGGTAACAACAGCCAATAGCGCGGCTCGCCCAGCACCCAGGCAGTCATATCGGCATGCCACAGCAGGTAGGCCAGCGCAAAGGGCAGAATCAGGGTTAAATCCAGCGTCAGCCCCTGCAAGGCCGGGATTTTCATTTGGCGCCGCGTGGTGTAATACACAGGGAAAACCAGGCACACCCACAGCGTGGTCCACGAAAAAGCCTGCTGTGTCCATATTTCGTGCGCCACGCCCAAGCCCGCCAACACCAGCGCCGCGGTTTGCAGGCCGTTGAGCCGCTCCTTGAGCCAAAACCGCCCCACCAGTACCATCACCACCGGAAACAGGAAATAGCCCATCGCCACATTTACGCCCTCGTTGTTGACCGGCGCCCACATAAACAGCCAAAACTGGCTGGCCGCATCCAGCGTGCCCAGCAAAAACAGCAGCCAGCGGCGCGGGCTGGTGAGAAACTGTTGCACAAACCGAGGCATTGCTGCCAAGCCGAGCGTCCAGGCCATCATCAGCCACAGCCCCGCCGCCGTCATCACCATACGCAGCGCAAACACATCCGTACCGCTAATCGGCTGCATCCAATGGCTAAACAGATACAGCACGCTAAACAGCAGCTGCGACAGCAGGCACAACACCACGCCTTTGCTCAAGTCCGACACAAACACCCCGGGGAATGAATACAGAAAAGCTTGATTATATAATGAATTAACACTATTCGATACCAATCAGGCAGCGGCTGGCTCACGGTGTGGCAAAAGTGAAATCAAACCGCCCTATCGGCTTACCGCATACGGCGCAGGGTTTCAGGCAGCCTCGGGCAGGGCGGGGAAGGCTACCTGAAAAGATGGCGGTATATTTTTCAGGTAGCCTTGATAAACCATCCAACCGCTCCATATAATCTTAAACGGCAGGCCGAATGCCGTTACTCTTAACCTAATCAGGAGATTAAACATGAGTAAAGATTTTGACCAGCAGAAAGAAGAACTCTTGCAAGAAGTGCGCGCCGTGCTCGACGACGTGGAAGAGCTGTACCACAGCGGCGTTGAAGAAGGCAGCAAAGAAGCCGAGCAGCTGCGCGGCAAGCTGCAGCGTAAATTGCAGGCTGCCCAGCGCAAATTGGGCGACTTTGAGGAAGTGGCTGCCGAGCGCGTGAAAGAGACCGCCCGCCAGGCCGACCAACTGGTGCAAGACAAACCCTACTACGCCATGGGCTTCGCCGCCCTTGCCGGCTTGGTAGTGGGTGTGCTGCTTAACCGCCGTTAATACTTGTCACCCAGCCGCCCGCCCCGCCCTGTGCAGGCGGGCGTTTTATCGTTGCACCAAATTAGGCATAAAATAGCGTTGCCCGCCTATTTGGCACCACTATCCCCATCCAACGGGAGCGCCGCATGAGCCTCAAACACAACATCAACCACATCCGCTTCCTCATCAACCAAGGCGCGGACCTCTTGCTGCTGCGCCTGCAAATTCTCGGTATCGACCTTTCCGGGCAAGCCACAGGCTTCATCAAAATCACCGTCGCTCTGCTCGCCGGCAGCGTGTTGCTGCTCGCCGCCCTGGTCAGCCTCTTTTTCGGTCTTGATGCCGTCCTACCCGTAAACATCAAAATTTGGGTGTTTTTCGGCCTGCCCGTGTTGCTCCTGCTCATTGCCTGGCTCCTGCTTGCACGCGCCCTGTCCGGCTGGCGGCAGGCCGGCGTGCAGGTAGCCTCCACCCTCGCCGACATGCGCCGCGACCTCGATACCTTGCGCGGCCATACCGCCAGTGCAAGCACCCAACCTGCCAGCATCACGCCGGAGCAGCCCGAATGAATGCCCAGCCTCAGCCCCAGCAGCCGCTCAGCAAGGCGCAGCAGCGCGAACTGCTCACCCTGCAGGCCGAGCTCGCCCGCCTGAAAATCCGCAGCGAACAGCTTCGCCAACAAAGCCGAAACCGCGCCAACAAGCCCATCGACTGGCTCAAACTGGCCGACAGCCTGCCCTTGGCCATGCTGCTGTGGCAAGCCGCCGTCCTACCCGCCCCCAAACAACGCCAACTGCTGCCCAAATTCGGCCGCCTGCTGTGGCGCTGGTGGAGCAGCGAGCCGGAGAAAGGGAAAAAAGGAAAGTAAATAGCTGGTCTGGCGGTAAAGGCTACCTGAAAACGATGAGTCGATTATTTTCAGGTAGCCTTCTTTCTCGCTTAGTGCTCGATTTAAGCCGATGACGGCAGTTGGGTGTTTCTATTGTAGATTAAAAGGCGTTGGCTCGCTTTGCCCCATCCTTATTCAAATCCGCTACACTTTCGCCAACCATACACATATGCCGCAGGCTACCTGAAACCTAGCCCTTCCAACCATAGACAAGCTGCAAGCCTGTTGGCGTAAAACGGCAAAGGCTACCTGAAAACCGGTTTGAACCGTTTTCAGGTAGCCTTTCTTACATTCGGCCGGCGCTTAGAGCGTTTCCACCGTGTGCTGGTCGTTGGTGTAGATGCAGATGCTGCCGGCGATTTCCAATGCTTTTTTCACCACGGTTTCGGGCGGCAGCTCGGTGTTTTCCACCAGTGCGCGGGCGGCGGCCTGGGCGTAGGAGCCGCCGCTGCCGATGGCGGCGATGCCGCCTTCCGGTTCGAGCACGTCGCCGTTGCCGGTGATGATGAGGGTGTTGTCTTTATCGGCCACAATCAGCATGGCTTCAAGGCGGCGCAGGGCGCGGTCGGTGCGCCATTCTTTGGCCAGCTCGATGGCGGATACGGTAAGCCGGCCTTGGTGTTTCTGCAATTTGGCTTCAAAAAGCTCAATCAGGGTAAACGCATCGGCCGTGCCGCCGGCAAATCCGGCCAAAACAGTGTTGTTATACAGTTTGCGCACTTTGCGCGCGGTGGCTTTGATGATGGTGTTGCCCAGGCTGACTTGGCCGTCGCCACCGATGGCGACTTGGCCGCCCCGGCGCACGGAGACGATGGTGGTGCCGTCGAATTGCTGCATGGTGCTTCCTTTTTGAAACAGTTGGGAATAGGCGGCAGATTAGGGCGGCCGCACGAATTTCAATTTTTCAGGTAGCCTCAAAGCGGGATGAGGCTACCTGAAAACAGTTGGTAGCTGGGTTTCTGCTTTAGCGGGCATCGGCGGCGGCTTGGGCGGGGATGACGGCAATCCATTCGATGTCGCTTTGGGCGAAGGCTTCGGGGAAGAGGTATTCGCCGCGAAATACGGCCAGGTCGATATTTTGCCAGGGCGGATTGAAGGCAGGTTCTTGGGTGCGCACGGCGTCGAGCAGGAGGATGGTGCAGTAGTAGGGCTGTTCGGCGCGGGCGGTGAGGCGGAAGGGGCGGCCGGCTTGGGCGGCGGCGTGGCGGGCGCTGGCGCGGCGTTGCTCGGGACTGAGGAAGCGGGGGCGGGCGTAGGCGGTTTGCTGGGAGAGGCGGGGCGCGGCAAATTCGGCCAGCGGGGTGAGCAGGACTTGGTTGGGGCGGGCGGGATCGTCGTCGGTGGTGGCGTGGGCAATCCATACTTCGGGCTGGGTTTGCACCACGATGCCGATGTGGGAGAAGCGGCTGCGGCTGAGCTCGCGGATGAGGCGGCTGTCGGTGGCGGTGCCGTGGCGGAATACCCAGTCGCCTTCCTGCAGGAGGCCGTTTGGGGGCAGGATGGCGGTGCGGGCAGGCAGCGGCGTATTGGCAGTGGGGCTACCTGAAAAGGCGGAGCTGTCGGCAAAAAAGATTGCCGCACACGCTGCAATCAGCAGGCAGGCGGCAATCGGGATGAGGCGGCGCATGGTTAGAAGACTTGTACCTTCCAGTTGCCGTCTATTTTAATCAGCCTTACGCGGTCGGTGGTGGATTCGCCGTTGCCGAATTCGATGGTGAGCTTCACGCGGGCGCGGTTTGGGTCTTGCTGGTCGATTTCGGCGGGTTCGGCGGTGATGTTTTTCACGCCGCCGCGTGTTTCGGCTTTGGCTTTCACTTCGGCGGCCGAGGAGCGCATTTTGCCTTCCACCATTTCTTTTTCGCCGGGTTTGGCATCGGCAGGGATATAGAGCATGGCCACCACGGCGTCGCCGTTGCCGTTGTAGGCGTTGCGGATAAATTGTTCGGCGGTTTTCTCGGGCGTGCCGCCGCCGGAACAGGCGGCAATAAACAGGGTGAGGGCGAAGGCGGCAAGGGCTTTAAACAGGGTGCGCATGGGCATCTACGTGAGGGTGGTGGGAAAATGGGACTTTACAAAGCGGGGCGGGGCTTGTCAAACGGGGTTTCAGGTAGCCTGCTATGTTTACGAGGCTACCTGAAAGTGTTGTAGCCATGAGGTTGTAATGGGGTATGGCTGCCGCTAAAGAAAAACCATTTGGTGTTGCTGGAAAAAATAATGCTTTCCCACCTGCGCTTTGGCTTGGTCGGAAATCCAAAAATTCGGTTTAAGGAGCAGTTCGCCCTTCATCAGTTTGGCTTTATGGCTGGTTTTCTTGATGTTTTTAACGATGTCTTGGTAGATGGCATACATCGGGTAGGCATCGGTTGAATAGTTGCCACGCAAATTGTCGTTTTTATCGAACCGGCTGATGGTTTTAGGGTAGATCAGTTGCAGGCCGAAAGCATTTTGGCTTTCGAAGTAGGCGGTGGAGAGTTGCTGCTTGCCTTGCCGATAGAGCAGATAGAAGGGATCGAGCTCCATAAAGGGCTCTTTGCTCCGCACGAGTTTGTATTCTTCCGATACCTTGCCGCCGAGCACCACTTCCGAGAAAGCCAGCTTGCTGGTTTGGTCGATCATCCCTTGCCGCATCGCGTCTACCACGGCATTCAGCGTTTTATGGTCATATTCTGCTTCGTTGCGCAGTATTTTCTCGAAATACAAGCGATAGGCAGCAAAGATTTTCTGCTTTTCGGTGTGGGTGTAATCGATGCCCACGCGGGTGTTGTGGATGACAAACTCATAATCATCCCGGCCGAATATGGCCTCAAACTCTTGTGGGGTGATCACGAAGTTAAATTTGTGCCAAGTATTTGCGAAGTACATGGATCACGCGATATTGAGAGGGCAGGTTTCAGGTAGCCTGCGCTGTTGGCTTAAGCCGCTTTGCAGCGGGCGATGACTTCGTCGGCCAGTTCCAGATAGGCGATGCTGCCTTTGGCTTTGGGGTCGTAGGCCAGGGCGGGCATACCGTGGCTGGGGGCTTCGGCCAGGCGCACGTTGCGCGGGATGATGGTGTTGAACACGAGGCGGGAGAAGTGTTTTTCCAGCTGCTCGCCCACTTCCAGCGACAGGCGGCTTTGCGGGTTGTACATGGTGCGCACGATGCCGAGGATGTCGAGCTTGGGATTGATGGCTTTGCGGATTTTGCGCACGGTGGCGATGAGGTCAGAAATGCCTTCGAGGGCATAATATTCGCACACCATGGGTACGATGAGGCGGTCGGCGGCCACCAGGCCGTTGAGGGTGAGCAGGGTGAGGGTGGGCGGGCAGTCGATGAGGATATAGTCGTATTCGGGCAAAAGCGGCTTAATAGCGGTTTTGAGGCGCATCTCGCGGGCGATTTCTTGAATCAGCTCCACTTCGGCGCCGGCCAGGGAGCGGTTGGCGCCGAGGATGTGGTAGCGGCCGTGCTGGCTTTTGAGGCGGGAATCGGCGGCTGCGGCCTGCTCGAGCAGCACTTGATAAGTGCCGCTGCGCAGGCTGCTTTTGTCGATGCCGCTGCCGGTGGTGGCGTTGCCCTGCGGGTCGAGATCCACCACCAGCACGCGCTGTTTGCGTTCGGCCAGGGAAGCGGCCAGATTGACAGCGGTGGTGGTTTTGCCCACGCCGCCTTTTTGGTTGGCTATGGCGATAACGGTAGCGCTCATCATCTGGCCTTTCTACGGGAAGAGGTTGGGGGAAACTGAAAATTCAGGCTAATTTCGGCTTCATGCACGCCTGGGGCGCATAATCACCATATGCCGCTCGGCTTCCAGCATGGGCACATCGAGCTTATCGGCAGACACCACTTCGATATTCGCGGGCAGCTGCTCGATTTCTTCGTAGGGATACACGCCTTTCATGGCGGCCCAGTAGCCGTTTTCGTTGAGCAGGTGTTTGGTGAGCGCGGCAAAATCGGCCAACTCGGCAAAGGCGCGGCTGGTTACCACGTCCACTTTTTTATCGTAGATGGTTTCCACACGACCGGCGGCCACGGTAACGTTGCTCAAGCCCAGCTCGATCACGGTTTGCTGCAGGAAGGCGGTTTTTTTGGTGTTGGCGTCGAGCAGGGTGATTTGCAGGTCGGGGCGGCAGATGGCGGTGGGAATGCCGGGCATGCCGCCGCCGGAGCCTACGTCCATCAGGGTTTTTGCCTCTTTCACATAGGGCAGCAGGGTGAGGCTGTCGAGAATGTGGCGGCTGATGATTTGGTCGTTTCGGCGCAGGGCGGTGAGGTTGTAAGTGCGGTTCCACTTTTGCAGCAGCGAAGCGTGTTCGAGCAGCAAAAGCTGCTGGGCGGTGGAAAGGTTGAGGCCGAGGGCGGCAAGGCCTTCTTGCAGTTGTTGTTTGTTGTCCATAATTGTGTGTTTGAATTTTGGATAAAGATTAGGGCTACCTGAAAAGGGTTCGGCTGTTTCAGGTAGCCTGTTGGAATGTTGGGCGGATTTTACTCCATCTATACAAAGAATAAAATCTGGCGGCTAGGAAACCTTGTGCCGACTGGCCAGCCAATAGGCGCGGATGTGGTCGAACGCCCAGTTGTAGGCCAGGGAATAGAGCACAATCAAGAGGGTGAGGCTGATGTCGGTGAGCAGTGCCTGCCACAGCGTAATTTGCAGAAACCAGGCAATCAGCGGCGTGGTGAAAAACAGCAGCCCGCCTTCAAACGCGCTGGTTTGCAGCATCCGCACGCCCCAACCGCGCCGCTCGCGCCGGCCGGTGAAGATTTTGTCGAACCCCCAGTTGAACAGGAAATTCCACACCATCGCCGTGACCGACACCGCCACGCTCATGCCAAACGCCGTGCCGGCATGGGAAAGCCCAAACAGCAGCACGGCCACGGCAGAAATCAGCACCGCGCCGGTTTCAAACAGCAAGGCATGAATAAAACGCTCGAAAAAGCTCACGATTCGGCTCGTGTGGGGGAGAAGCCAATATTATAGCGCAGAGGCTACCTGAAAGTTTCAGGTAGCCTCTTATTCTAAATAGCCGTGGCTTGCCAAATTTCAGGTAGCCCCTATCTGGCTAAATCAACCCCGCCTGCTTCAGCTCGTTCTTCAAATAAGCATAATACACCGGCGAAATGATGATGCCGCTGATGCCGAAGATTCGCTCGAACACCACCATCACCAGCAATAATTCCCACGCGCTCGATTCGATTTGCGAGCCGATGATTTTGGCGTTGAGGAAATATTCCAGCTTATGCACCACCACTAAAAACACCAGCGAAGCCGCGGCCACATAGAGCGACGCGCCCAGGCTAAGGATGATGATAACCGTGTTGGACACCAGATTGCCAGCCACCGGCACCAGCCCCACCACAAATGCAATCACCAGCACAGTGAGGCGGAAAGGCAGTTCCACGCCGAAGGCGGGCAGAATCAGATACAGATAAACGGCGGTAACGGCGGTGTCGATTAAGGAGATTTTCACCTGGGCGATAAACACGCGCTCGAAGCTGGTTTGGAAGTTGGTAATGCGCCGCACCAGCTGGGCTTTGAACGGCGGCATCTGATGGCGGCTGCGGCGGGTGTTGAGGCGGTGGAAGCTGAGCAGCGCGCCGATAATCACGCCGATGAGCACATACACAAAGGAAGTGAAGCTATTTTTGCTGATGCGGGTGAGTGTGGCGCCGTATTCGGTAAGCAGTTCGGCAGCGGCGGCTTTAATTTCGGCCAGATTTTCGGGCAGCATATTCAAAATGGCCGGCGGCAGCTCGCCGTTATTTTTGGTGTTGGCCAGAATGGCGGCGAGCTTAGCCAGCATCACCGTGATGTGCCCGCTGTGAATCAGGCGGTACACGCCCAGCGCCATCAAGGTGATGGCCAGGAGCACCAGGCTGATGGTGAACGTGGCGGAAACGAGGTTGATGTTGCGCACATTGAGCGAGCGGTGCAGGAAGGTGTTGTGCGGCAGCAGGCGGTGGCGCATCCACAAAATCAGGCCGTTGGTGCGGTTGATGAAAATGTAGGTAAGGATGATGGAGAGCAGCAGCGGCAGGAAGCGGAAATACAGAATAACCAGCAGCGCGGCGGCCATCAGGATATAGGAAGCTGTGCGGAATTTGGTGGTTTCGGTGTGCATGATGTGGCGGTGTGTAAAAGGGTGGGGCTACCTGAAAAGCGGGGATTGGATTTCAGGTAGCCTTTCTCGGGATGGGGTTAGTCGGTAGTGCTATCGCCATCGGTATCGGCATCAGTATGGCGGGCAGATGGAGGAAGTATATTGTAAAGCAACAGTTCGTGTGGCACGGTGGTTTGATCGCTGCCGGAAAAAGCAAGCTGGTTGTCGCTGTAACCCTTTTCTATGCCAAAGGTGGCAACAAGTTTGCGGCCGGAGAGCTGCGGAATAATGTCGTTAAATGTAAATTCCACCGTGTTGCCTTGTTGGGCGGCAGATTTCAGGAATGGGAAGTGTTCCGTGGTCGGCAAAGATAATTTGATTTGGCCGGGCTTGGCTGCATCGGCACTATCCAGGTTTGTATGCTCATGAATATGTTTGAACAGTCTGGCCAGACGGCCTCTAATAATATAGTTGATACAGGCTTGCTCGGCTGTGCTGAAAAGCTTGGCATAGGCTGGGTCGTTTGTGTCTGCTTCGGCAGCCTGCAAATTGGCGCGAATGCCGAAACGGCAGCGTTCGGCGATATATTGGTCGCCGGGGTGGGCTTTATCGAATTCCTCT
>CAUPYH010000063.1:0-9941 GCA_963515595.1 uncultured Eikenella sp.
CAAACCCGATATAATCCCGCCATCATGAGCAAACCCACCGCCAAACCCCGCAAGCTCCCGAAGCCCGATCCGCGCCGTGCCCGGGCCGGCGAAGAGCTGCAACGCCACCTCGGCCACAGCTTCCAGAATCCCCGCCTCTTCGAACAGGCGCTCACCCACCGCAGCTACAGCGCCCAAAACAACGAACGCTTCGAGTTTGTCGGCGACGCCATCCTCGATTACAGCGTGGCCAAAATGCTGTTCGACGCCTTCCCCGGCTACAGCGAAGGCGAACTCTCCCGCCTGCGCGCCAACTTGGTCAACCAAGACGTGCTCGCCGAAATCGCCCGCAACATGGGCGTGGGCGACGCGCTGTATTTGGGCGTGGGCGAGCTCAAGAGCGGTGGTTTCGACCGCCCCTCTATCCTGGCCGACGCCGTGGAAGCCCTGCTGGCCGCCATCAGCTTCGATGCCGATTTTGCCGCCGCCGAGCAAACCGTGCGCCGCCTGTTTGCCCGGCGCATTGCCAACATCGACTTGAGCAACCAAGGCAAAGACCCGAAAACCCTGCTCCAAGAAGCCCTGCAGGCCCGCCGCCTGCCCCTGCCCAAATATCGCATCGAACACCAGTCCGGCGAGGGCTGCGATGCCCGTTTCGACATCTCCTGCGACTTGGGCGAACTCGCCCACATCACCCGCGCCCAAGCCGCCAGCCGCCGCGCCGCCGAACAAGCCGCAGCCAAAGAGGCGCTGGATTGGCTGCAGGAATATCACCCCCTGCCCGGCAAAAACAAAAAACAGCGCAAATCCCATGCCTGAATCGCTGCTGATGCCGCTATCATTCAGGCCAATAATATTTGAGCTAATGCAAACAAGCCTTGCAGGCAGGATTTACCGACAGAAAACGGCATGCTATATATTAGCTATTCATTTTCAACTTAATAAAGGATTCAATCATGGTTTTTGTGTTCAGCGTCTTATTTGGCGCATTTATCGGCATTTTCTTCTTATGGTTCTCCTCCAAAAACGCGGTAAAAGACTATCCCGAGCTGCGCATCCACGTGCCGGAAGGTGCGGAAAACTCACCCGAATGGCAGGCTTGGGCAAAGGAGAACGGCTATAAACTGAACGACAAAGGCGTGTGGGCCAAAGGCACCGGCATGCTCACCAGCGCCACCGAAATCCGTTTTGAAGGCAACGATATGTTGGTGCAGGAGTGCATTAACTTCCTGCTCGGCATCAACCGCTTCGCCATCAACGCTCCCATTCTGGCCGGCAAACCCGTGCGCATGATGAAAATCAAGGCGCTGAACAAACTCATGGCGCAATGGCATCTGCCCGAAATCGTGTTTGACAGCCCTGAAAGCAAAATTCGCATTAAAAAATAGCGCCCGCCAAACTTTCAGGTAGCCTGTGTATAGTGGGTTAGAGGCTACCTGAAAAATATAGTGAATTAACAAAAACCAGTACAGCGTTGGCTCGCCTTGCCGTAACGTGTGTACTGTCTGCGGCTCGCCGCCTTGTCCTGATTTTTGTTAATTCACTATATATTGTCAGGAAAAACACATGAACCAAACAACACCCCCTTCCGATTTCCGCTGCGGCTTCGTGGCCATCGTCGGCCGGCCGAACGTGGGCAAATCCACACTGATGAACCACCTCATCGGCCAAAAAATCAGCATCACCAGCAAAAAAGCCCAAACCACCCGCCACAAAATCACCGGCGTTTATACCGATGAGCGCAGCCAGTTTATCTTCGTGGACACCCCCGGCTTCCAAATCCGCCACCGCAACGCGCTCAACGACCGGCTCAACCAAAACGTTACCGAAGCCCTCGGCGGCGTGGACGTGGTGGCTTTCGTGGTGGAAGCCATGCGTTTCAGCGAAGCCGACCGCGCCGTGATCCGCCTGCTGCCCAAACACCTGCCCGTCATCCTCGTGGTGAACAAAATCGACCGCGCCAAAAGCAAGGCCGAATTGGAAGAATTTATCGAAACCATGCGCCGAGAGTTTGATTTTACTGGCGCGGAAGCCGTGAGCGCCAAACACGGCCTGCGCATCGGCGAGCTGCTCGCCATCTTGCGCCCCCACCTGCACGAGGGCGTGCCGCTCTACCCCGAAGACGCGGTAACTGACCGTTCCGCCCGTTTCCTCGCCGCCGAAATCGTGCGCGAAAAACTGTTCCGCCACCTCGGCGAAGAGCTGCCCTATGCCGCCAACGTGGCGGTGGAGCAGTTTGAAGAAGAAGACGGGCTATACCGCATCTACATCGCCGTGTTGGTGGATAAAGACGGCCAAAAAGCCATCATCATCGGCAAAGGCGGCGAAAAACTGAAAAAAATCTCCACCGAAGCCCGGCTGGATATGGAAAAACTGTTTGAAACCAAAGTATTCCTCAAAGTTTGGGTGAAAGTGAAATCCGGCTGGGCGGATGATGCCCGCTTCCTACAGGAATTCGGGCTGTAGGTTTCAGGTAGCCCGAAGCCCGCGCCACCCAATCAACAAACACCGGAGGCAACCATGCCGAACCTCACCCCCGAAGCCGCCCAAGCGCGCATCGACCGCATCCAAGCCCTCTACCGCGAATGGGAGCGCCTGCTGCCCGAATTGGAGGCCGCCCAAGAGCAATGGCAGCACGCCATGCGGCTGATGCGCGAAATGTCCGATTTTTACGACCGCGAATACATGCCGCTGCACCAAGCCATCGAAAACGGCCTGCCCGTTTCCCTGGCCACCGAAGGCGAATACAGCATCATGAGCGAAGACGCCCTGTGGAACGCCTTCCAACAGCAATACGACCTATCCTGGGCCTGGCTGCGCGCCGCCACCCACGAGCTCGATCCGCAAAACCGCTTCCACTTCGACCCGACAGCAACCGATGAATAAACAAAGGCTACCTGAAACTTTCAGGTAGCCTTTCGTTTGGGCAGATGCCTTATTTCTGGTTGGCTTCCAGCGCCTGCTGCAAATCATCTTTCGGCATATAGCCGGGCACTATTTTACCGTT
The DNA here is from genome assembly GCA_963515595.1 of uncultured Eikenella sp. Taxonomy (GTDB): domain Bacteria; phylum Pseudomonadota; class Gammaproteobacteria; order Burkholderiales; family Neisseriaceae; genus Eikenella. Next base: position 2,987 of record CAUPYH010000063.1, read on the forward strand.
GGGGAACACCATGGTGGGAGTACCGTTGAAGCCGTAGCGGTTGCCCAGCGCCATGGTTTCTTTCACCGGGTTTTCACAGCCGGCAGATTCAGGCGGCACGGTGCCTTTGCGCATCCACTCGGTCCAGGCAGCGGTGCGGTTCGGGCTGCACCAAATGCGCACGGCTTTGGCTTCGGCGGCGGGGTGCAGGCTAGGGATGGGCATCATGAAGTTGTAGATGGTGATGTCGGTCATCTGCTCGAATTCTTTTTCCAAACGGCGGCAGAAGGGACAATCGGGGTCGGAGAACACGGCCACTTTCAGCCTGCCGTTGCCGCGCACTTCTTTAATGGCGGAATCGAGCGGCAGGGTGGCGAAGTCGATGCGGTTGAGCTCTTCGCGGCGGGTTTCGGAAAGGTTGCTGCGTTTGGTCACATCAATCAAATCGCCGGTAAACATATGGTTGCCGTCGGCAGTCATGTACACCAGCTGGTTGCCGGAAAGGAACACTTCATACAGGCCGCTGACGGGAGCGGGGGTAACGCTCAACACTTCCAGGCCTTGGTCGCCGTAGGTTTGGGTGAGCTTGTTGCGGATAACGGCTTCGGGGCTGCCGGCGGGCGCAGAGGCGGCCGAAGCGGCAGCTCCGGAGGCGTTTTGCTGCGCGGCGGGCTGGGCGTTGCAGGCAGCCAGAGGCAGCAGCGCGGCCAGCAAGATGGCGGAGAGGGTGTGGTGCTTCATTCGTTTGCTCTCATTAGGTGGTTGTTAAAACAGGGGCGCATTATACCGAAATCTGTGCGGGCGGGCTTTGGTGGCATGTAAATGTAATTTATTGCCCGGATTGGCTTTCAGGTAGCCTTTGAAAGGCTACCTGAAAGTTGTTTTTGCATGAACTAGGTCTCAGGGTGGGTTTGCTTTATCCGTTTGCGGCGGCGATATAAAACGATGCCAAGGATGATGCCCCACAGAATTAATATAAACAGCCAAAACGGCCATAAATGCATTGGCCACAATAAATTATAAATAGAACCGGGGTAGTAGCTCTCAAATTGTAAGGGAGGATTGCCGATTAGGGTAACACGCTCCCCAGCCAATACCGGGCTGACTTTTTCCACAGTAATGCTGACTTTATTCCAGCCTGAGCGTTCACGCAGTTGGCATGTGGGGACAAAATAGAATGCTTTGCCGCTTTCGTCAGCTTGGGCGCCTAATTCGCGGCATTGCATGTGGTAGCCCATCGAACTAGTTGGCAAAGCCTGATAGCGACAGGTTTGACCGTTTAAGCTGATGGCAACGTGCACCGGTTCGCCAGGGTTGTTGAAACGTAAGATTTGGCGGCTTTTCCACTCCTCCGTATCATCGTTATTGGTGCTGTATTCTCCCAGCTCCGGCCGATTGGATTCAGCATAAAAACATTGCCGATACCAAACCATTTCCGTAGCAAACGGGCGGAACACTTCAAAATTAGTTGTTTCTCCTTGGCGCAATACCATTTCGGTGCTGCTGGATGATGCTGACACAGCAAACAACCCCATCATCACGACAAACACCACCACTGCTGACAGCCAAATCTTCATCGACAGCGGAATCTTTTTCTTGCTGCTCATATCGTGCCTTTCTATGGTCTCCACAGATGCCGTATCATAAACCTTCCCTGCTCAGCCCACTAGCCCCGGCCAGCGCGCCAATACGCGTTCTACGGAATCGGGTTGGCGCAGCAGTTCGCTCTGCCATTGCTCGGCAGCCTGCCGCCATTGAGGCAGCTGTTGCAGCAGCTGCCGCCAGCTTTCGGTGCGGGCGGCGGGCGTGAGTGCGGCGGCGTGGTTCAAGTCGTCGGAAAGGGCTTGGTGGGCGGCGGGCAGCGGGGCAAACGCGGCGGCTTTATGCCAGAAGGCGTGCAGCTTGGGCAGGTGTGCCTGCTCGGCCTGCGGATAGATGTGCCAAAGCAGGGGTTTGCCGGCGAGCTGGGCGCGCACGAAGCTGTCTTCGCCGCGCACGATGGCTACATCGGCCAGCCACAGCACGGCATCAAATTCGGCCTGCGGCACAAAGCCGATGCGGATCAGCCGCACCGCGCCGGCCTGCCACACGCTGCCGGCCTCGCACAGGGCATGCTCGGGAATCGCGCCGGATTGGCGCAGGCTGTGGATAATTTGCCGGTCGGCCAGCCATACGTCTAAGGCTTCGCCCGCTGCCTGCCAGGCGGCGAGCCAATCGGCCCATTGTGCGCCGGCATAGCCGAAGCAGAAACATTGCACGGCGCGGCGCGGGGTTTCAGGTAGCCCCAAGCGGCGGCGCAAGGCGGCTTGGGCGGCGGGGTTGGCAAGAAAGGCCTGCTGTTTTTTCAGGTAGCCTGCTTCGCTCAGGAGGCCGCCGCTGATTTCGCTAAAACCCATCAGCCAAAAATATTTTTCCGTGCCGTCGGCTTGCAGCGAAGGCTTGCCGTGCATGGCTTCCGCCCAAGGTTCGGCGCTGAGGTATTCCCAATTGAGCCACAGCGGGCGGTGTGTGCGGACAGCGGCAAGCGCGGCGGGAGGCAAATCGCAGCCGAAGGTTTCAATCACCAAGGCGGGCGCAACCGTGGCCAATTCGGCCGCAATGCTTTCAGCCGCATCAGCCTGCCAATGGTGCGCCCGAATCGCAGCAGGCGGCGGGGCATCACCGAGCAATTTGGCCAGCGCGGCGGGATGGTCGTGCCAAAGGGCTACCTGAAAACCGGCTTCGTTCAACCGGCGTGCCAGCCGCAGGGAAACGCCGATATCGCCGTAGTTGTCGATCACGCGGCAAAATAACCAGGCGGCGGGCTGAGTGTCGGTATGTTTGGGTGGAAAAAACGGGTTGGATGGCACGATAAATCTTTCGCTGGGCAAATTCTCAGACAGGACGGCAATTTACGTTAGCTACGCGCTCTGTCAAGCGTTTTGGCGGAAATTTTTTTGGTTTTCCCACAAGGGGCTAAGGAAGCCGCTTTCGGATTGGCATAAAGGCTCAAATCTGCCGCTTGACAAGATTCGCTTTCATTTAATAGCTTGATATTTATATATTTTTAAAAAATTGGCCATTTTTTACGCAACCTAAGCCAAGGCCTGATTTATCAGGAAATCTTACGCTTCCCACAGGGTTTTCCACAAAGTTTTCCACAGCTTTTGTGGGTAAGGGATAAAGCTGCGATAGCCGCGTTTTTTTGGCAGATTATTGCCTGCGGCAGATGGGCGGACAGCTCGGAGGCGATGCTGTTCCCGCACGAGCAGCCGACCAAGTTTCAGGTAGCCTTGCGCATTGCTGCACCACTCAATGACGACGGCAAAAATGGCCTGTTGGGCAGGGAAAAGCGTTTCCAAGCTTGCGGGAGCTGGAGGCTACCTGAAAATGCCGCCTCAATGGTAATCATCATTTTTAGCTTGGTTAGAAACTGCATCCAGGCCGACGCTTTCAGGTAGCCTTTTGCCGCGCCGCCGTTTCGGCTACCATAGCCGCCGTTTTATTGGTTTAAAGAAGCAATCATGACTTTCCAACAATGGCTGGATACCTGCCGACTGCCCCGCCTGGAAGCGCGGCTGCTGGTGGAAGCCGTGTGCCGCATCAATCATGTGCGGCTCATCAGCCGCAGCGGCGACGAATTGCCGCAGCCGCAACGTGCCGTACTTGACATGCTGGCGGCTTGCCGCCGCCGTGGCGAGCCGATGGCTTATTTGCTCGGCAGCCGCGAGTTTTACGGCAGAAGTTTCCGCGTGTCGCCCGCCGTGCTGATTCCGCGCCCCGAAACCGAGCTTTTGGTGGAAGCTATTCTTGCCCGCCTACCCCAGGGCGGGCGGCTGTGGGATTTGGGCTGCGGCAGCGGCATCATCGGCCTTACCGTGGCGCTGGAGCGCCCCGATGCCGCCGTGCGCGCTTCCGACATCAGCCACGATGCGCTGGCCGTGGCGCAAACCAATGCCGCCGCGCTGGGCGCAAGCATCGAATGGGCGCAAGGCTCATGGTTTGCGGCTCTGCCCGCGGCAGAAGGCTTGTTCGACGTCATCGCCAGCAATCCGCCCTACATCGAAGCCGGAGACGAGCATTTGCAGCAAGGCGACCTGCGCTTCGAGCCCGCCGCCGCGCTCACCGATTTTGCCGACGGCCTCAGCCATATCCGCACCCTCGCCGCCCAAGCCCAAGCCCAAGGCTACCTGAAACCCGGCGGCTGGCTATTGCTGGAACACGGCTGGAACCAAGGCGAGGCCGTGCGCGGCATGTTGGCCGAACACGGCTGGCAGCAGGTGGAAACCCTGCGCGACTTGGCCGGGCTGGATAGGGTGAGTATCGGTCGGAAGGCGGTATAGCTAGCATACTGTATACAGCCTTGGCTTGCTGCTTCGTCTGCGCAGTACTTCCGTTATACACGGAGATAAGCAGTTTTATTTTGTCGACACACGCAAAAGGCTACCTGAAAACCGGTTTGCGGTTTTCAGGTAGCCTTTGTTTCGCCTGAGGGATTAGTTCGGAATGTATTGCAGCGGGTCTACCGGTTGGCCGTTTTTGCGCAGTTCGAAGTGCAGCTGCACGCGCTGGCTGTCGCTGTTGCCCATGGTGGCAATGCTTTGGCCGCGCCGCACGGTTTGGCCTTCGCGCACGAGCAGGCGCTGGTTGTGGCCGTAGGCGGTGAGGTAGGTTTGGTTGTGCTGCACGATGATGAGGTTGCCGTAGCCGCGCAGGCCAGAACCGCTGTACACCACTTTGCCGTCGGCAGCAGCCACTACGGGCTGACCGGCGGTGCCGCCGATGTTGATGCCTTTTTCACTGCCGCCGAAGCGGGTGAGGATGTTGCCGGCGGTGGGGCGCTGCCAGGTGATGCCGGCGGCGCTGCGGGTGCTGCCGGATACGGAAGGCGTGGCGGCGGGGGTGGCCGCAGTGTTAGCCGACGGGGCGGGAGTGGGCGCCGGCGCCGGGGTGGTGCGCGGCGGAGTAGCGGGCGGCGGGGTTTGCGCAGTGGCGGGCGGGGTGTAGCCGGCGGGCTTCACGCGCAATACTTGGCCGACGCTGATGTTGTTGTCGGACAGATTGTTCCAAGCGCGCAGATTGTCTTGGCTGATGCGGTAGCGCAGGGCGATGTTATACACAGTGTCGCCGCGCACCACGGTGTGCTGGGCGGCGTTTACGTCCACCGGAGCGTAAGACGGGGTGTAGCCGCTGCCGCCGGCAGGAGCGGCGCTGGCTGCGGGCGGGGTATAGGGAGCGGGCGCAACAGCCGGCGGGGTGTAGGGGGTGGTATTAGCGGCTTGGGTGACGGCAGGCGGGCTGTAGGGCTGCGCGCCATAGGGATTGTTGTCGGCCGCGGCGGTATTGCCGCCGTAGTTGTTGCCGTAGCCTGCGCCGTTGCCGGACACTACGGGGGCGGGCGGCTGGGTGAGGGAGCAGGCGCCGAGGAAAACGGTGAGGGCGAGGGGAAGAGTGCGGAAGGTAAACAATTGATTCATGGGGATGCGGGCTTTCTGTGCACGGGAACAGCGCAATCATAAGCAATCCGTGCGGTTTCATGCAAGGTTGGGCGGCGTTTATCGCGGTTAAGTTCCGTTAATCAGCGGTACAAAGCGGGCTTCGTGCACGCAGGTTTCGTGGAAGCCGTGGGCGGTTTTTTCGATGAGCCACAGGTATTGCTGCCCGCCTTCGTCCAGCGGGATCACCATGCGGCCGCCCACGGCGAGCTGTTGCAGCAGGGGCAGCGGCACTTCGGCGGGCGCGGCGGTGACGAGGATGCCGTTGAACGGGGCAACTTCAGGCAGGCCGAGGTAGCCGTCGCCGCACACCAGCCGCGTGCCGCCGAGCAAACGGGCGGTGCGCAGGTTGTGTTTGGCTTTTTCGTGCAGCGCCTGCAACCGCTCCACCGAATAAATCTGCTTGAGCCCCACGGCTTGCAGCACGGCAGTTTGGTAGCCGCAGCCGGTGCCGATTTCCAGCACCGGGCCGAAGTTTTCCGTTGTTTCGTTGCCAAGCATGAGCTGGGTCATCACGGCCACGGTGTAGGGCTGGGAGATGGTTTGCCCCAGCCCCAAGGGCAGCGACATATCGTCATAGGCGCGCGAGCGCAGGGCTTCTTCCACAAACACATGGCGCGGCACGTTGCCCATGGCGGCGAGCACGTCGGCGCGGCTGATGCCCATTTTGGCCAGCCGCTGCACCATATTGCGCCGCCGCCAATCGAAGCTGCCGCTGGTGTGTGCTGCGTTCATAGTGCGGTATCCTGCCAAAATTGCGCCACGCTGCCTAGGCCCGCGTGGTCGGTTAAATCCACAGAGAGCGGGGTAACCGTAATCATGCCGGCTTCGTTTTGCGCGAAATCGGTGTCTTCTTCGCGGCCGAGTACTTCGCCGGCCGCTCCAATCCAATACACATTCTCGCCGCGCGGGCTGCGGGCGGCCACTACGCTTTGTTGATGATGCCGCCGCCCCAGGCGCACAGTGGTGATGCCTTGGATTTGATTTTCCGGTACGGCGGGGATGTTGACGTTCCACAGCACGGGCACGGCGGGCTTGGGCGCGGCGAACAGATGGGTGAGCAGCTGCCACACGGCTTGTTCGGCGGTGCGCCAATAGCGGCCGCTTTTGTCGTTGAGCGAAAAAGCAATCGCAGGAATGCCGAGCAGATAGGCCTCGGTGGCAGCGGCCACGGTGCCGGAGTAGAGGGTGTCGTCGCCCATATTGGCGCCGTGGTTGATGCCGGAAAACACCCAGTCGGGCTGGAAATCGGGCAGGCTGTGCAGGGCGAGGTGGATGCAGTCGGTGGGCGTGCCGTCCACAAAATAGAAGCCGTTGGCGGCTTCCTGAATGCGCAGCGGGCGGTCGAGCGTGAGCGAATTGCTGGCGCCGCTGCGGTTGCGCTCGGGGGCGACCACGCGCACGTTGGCAAATTCGGCGGCCACCCGGGCGAGGATGGCGAGGCCTTCGGCTTGGTAGCCGTCGTCGTTGCTGATGAGGATATTCATGGTTGGCTTGTGGCT
>CAUPYH010000064.1:0-9855 GCA_963515595.1 uncultured Eikenella sp.
GCCATTATCGGTATTTTGGCTGCTATCGCCCTGCCGGCTTACCAAGACTACGTTGCCCGTTCTCAGGCTACTGAAGGTTTCAAAATGACCTCTGGTCTGCAAACTGATATCGGCGTGTTCGCCGCCGACAAAGGTCGCTTGCCGAATGCTACCGACTTGGCAGCTGGTGGTCCAGCTGAACCACTTGCCACTCAAGCCCAAGAGTTGAAAGGTAAATATATCGATGCACAAGGCGTGGAAGTTGCTGCCGGTGGTGTGATCAATATCAAATTTAACGCTGCTGGTGCTAACGATGGGAAAACTATGAAGATCACCCCGACTCTGACCGGTAGCCAGATTTCCCAGTGGACTTGCGCTCCTGGTGCTACTAATGGTATTGCAGCCAAACGCCTGCCTTCTAGCTGCCAATAATAATCTAGCTTGAATGCTTAATTGCTAAAGCCCTGGTTTACAGGGCTTTAGTTCTATCTTAAGAGGCACGAGAATGATGAAACTCAAAAAAAGTAAAGGGTTTACACTGATTGAGCTGATGATTGTGATCGCCATTATCGGCATTTTGGCTGCTATCGCGCTGCCCACCTTCCAAAGCTATACCGGGCGAGCCCAAGCGGCCGAGGGGTTTTCCGTAAGCGAAGGTTTGCGGCAGGAGATTTCTATTTGGTTAGCCAATTATAAAGCTTTCCCTGATGCTCGGGCGGTGGCCGCCAATGGAGCTATTGGCAGCCAAGCCGCCAGTCTAAAAGGGAAATATGTTACGGATGGCGGCGTTACAGTTGCTGCCGGTACTGGTGTGATTACAGTACCTTTTGACGCCGGATTAGTGAATGGTTTAGTTTTGGTATTAACGCCTACCATTAATCTCCATGTTGATGAGCAAGTGATTAAGTGGACGTGCAGCACTACAGGCAGTACGGTGGCTAATCCGGACCGATTCATTCCGTCCTCTTGCCAATAGACTGAGATTGGGAAGGCTAATAGGCAATGGGTTTTCGCATTAAGGCCTTTTTAATGCATTTGCTGGCATCATGTGTTGCGGCAGCATTTGGGTTATTATTAGTTTTTCATATTTGGCATCCTAATCCTTTGCAAAAAGCGGTGGGGGTAACGAATATTTTCTTGATGCTACTGGCGATTGATGTGGTTGTGGGTCCGTTATTAACGTTAGTTGTGGCCAGCAGTAAAGAGAAAAAAACGCTGAAGTTTGATTTGAGTGTGATTGCTGCGTTGCAGCTTGCAGCTTATTTATATGGTATGCACAGCATCGCGGTCAGTCGGCCGGTGTATTTGGCGTTCGATGCACTACGGTTTGAGGTGGTGCAGGCGGATTCGGTGGTGCGTGCTACAGATAAAACGATTTTGCCGGAGTATCAATCTAATCCTTTACTTTATCCGCAATGGGTATCCGTGCGGCCGTATCAGGATGCGGCTGAGCAAAGTCAGCGCACTTTTCTAGAGTTACAGGAGGGTATTTCCCCCGCTATGCAGGCAGATCTCTACCAGCCAATCAATGAAGGTTGGAGTGGGATGTTGGAGCGAAAACACGGGTTGGAAGAGTTGAAGCAGTATAACTCGGCAGAGCAGGTGGCTAAAGAATTGGCTGCTTATCCGCAGGCAGATAGTTTCCTGCCAATGAAAGCCCCGGCTGTTGATATGGCTGTGTTGCTGGATAGTAAGCATAAACAAGTGCTAGGTATTGTGGATTTGAGGCCTTGGAAATAATTGTTGAATGGAAAGATTTAGGCTGTTTGGAGTAGACAAACAGCCTGTTTTTTATTGATACAAAAGGTTTTATTTCATACGAAGCAAGTTCGCGTCACCAGAAATGTTTGACATATAATATGGTCCAACCTTTTAGGTTAGCTCTTTGTGAGGTGAAGGGTAAAGGTTTATATCAAATAGCCATAATTATATGGCTGCTTATTTTTCGGCTCAGGAGGGAAATAATGAACTCAGAACTCATCTGTTACAAAACCATGCCGGTATGGGATAAAGCCACTATTCCGGCAGCAGTTTTGTCGCAGCACAACACACAAGTTGGCACCTACGGCAAGCTATGCGTATTACGTGGGCGGCTGAAGTTTTATGAATTGCAGGAAGATGGAGCGGTGCTTGCAGAGCATGTATTACAACCAGAAAATGGAGTATGGACGATTTATCCGCAGGCTTGGCATAAAGTTGAACCATTGGATGATGATTTTGCTGTGCAGCTGGAATTTCATTGCGAAAAAGCAGATTATTTCCACAAAAAATACGGCATGACTGCCACCCATTCCGCTATCCGTGAAGCGGTACAGACCGTGGCGCCGTGTAAGACTTTGGATTTAGGTTGTGGGCAGGGGCGCAATGCGCTGTTTTTGAGCTTGGCCGGATATGATGTGCACGCTGTGGATCACAGCCCGGCGGCAGTGGCTTCGGTGCTGGATATGGCTGCACGCGAACAGTTGCCGCTGCGGGCGGATGCTTACGATATTAACGCTGCTGCTTTGAATGAAGATTACGATTTTATCTTTGCCACGGTGGTGTTTATGTTCCTCCAGGCAAGCCGTGTGCCGGAGATTATTGCCGATATGCAGGCGCATACCCGGCCTGGTGGCTATAACTTGATCGTGTCGGCAATGGATACGGCAGACTACCCCTGCCATATGCCGTTTTCGTTCACATTCAAAGAAGACGAGCTGCGGCAGCATTATGCTGGCTGGGAATTGCTGAAATACGAAGAAGCCGTGGGCTCGATGCACGCTACCGATGCGCAAGGGCGGCCGATTCAATTGAAGTTTGTGACGATGTTGGCGAAAAAGCCCGGTTGAGTAATTGTGTATTTGTATGAAGGAAGGCTACCTGAAAATTTTCAGGTAGCCTTTGGTGCGTAATGGGTAAGGTAATTATTTCATGTAAGATGTATGCTCATACAAGACGTATGGCCAGACGAGCGGATGCAATAGGCAGCCTGAGATTTTCGCCTCGCCCAAACTTACGGGGACTGTTGGATAGTGGATTACAATCGTCCCCGTTCTGTGCCCAGCCCTCTGTTTCTGTTATGATAGCCGTCTTTTTGGCCGCTCTTGAATACCAAGTGGGCAACCATTTTTCAGGTAGCCTCCATACAGGCTACCTGAAAGCGTAAGCTTCAACGAAGCCAAAACATCAGCCCCGGCCAAAGCTAAAACCTAAATTCATATTTTAAATATAAAGCACCACACCATGTTCAACCGCTTATTCTCCTGGTTTGAAAACCGCGTCGATCCCTATCCCTCCAGCGAGCCGAAAACCCCTCGCAACGGGCTGTTTGGCTTCATTTGGAGCAATCTCGAAGGCGTGCGCGGCTGGCTTGTGCTGCTGGCACTGCTCTCCGGCGGCATCGGCATTGGCGAAGCCTTGCTGTTTCAATTTATCGGCAAAATCGTCGATTGGCTCGGCCGCTATACGCCTGAGACGCTGTTTGCCGAAAAAGGCTTGGCACTCGTTGGCATGGGCGTGCTGATGGTAGTGCTGGTGATTTGGACGTTTTTCACTTCCGCTATCCGCCTGCAGGTGTTGCAGGGCGTGTTTCCCATGCGCCTGCGTTGGAATTTCCACCGCCTGATGCTCGGCCAATCGCTCAGCTTTTATCAAGACGAATTTGCCGGGCGCGTGTCGGCCAAAGTGATGCAAACTGCGCTGGCCGTGCGCGATACGGTGATGACCATCGCCGATATGGTGATGTATGTGCTGGTATATTTCATCACTTCCGGCGTAATTCTGGTGGCGCTGGATAGCTGGCTGCTGCTGCCTTTCGTGGGCTGGCTCATCGGCTTCAGCCTGGTGATGCGTTTTCTGATTCCCCGGCTCGGCCAAACCGCCGCCCGCCAGGCCGATGCCCGCTCGCTGATGACCGGCCGCGTTACCGATGCCTACGCCAACATCGCCACGGTGAAACTCTTCTCCCACGGCGCGCGCGAAGCCGATTATGCCCGCCGCTCGATGGAAGAGTTTATGGTAACCGTGCACGCCCAAATGCGGCTGGCCACCCTGCTCTACAGCGCCAGCGCCGCAGTAAACACCGCGCTCACCCTTTCCACCGCCGTGCTCGGCATCTGGCTGTGGTACAACGGCCAGGTGGGCGTGGGTGCTGTGGCCACCGCCACTGCCATGGCGCTGCGCGTGAACGGGCTCTCGCAATACATCATGTGGGAATCCGCCCGCCTGTTTGAAAATATCGGCACTGTGGCCGACGGCATGGGCACGCTTTCTAAGCCGCAAACCATCCTCGACAAGCCCGATGCCAAGCCGCTGTTGGTGAACAAAGGCGAAATCTGCTTCAACCACATCGACTTCTCCTACGAGCCCGGCAAGCCCCTGCTCAACGGTTTCAGCCTGCACATTCGCCCCGGCGAAAAAGTCGGCCTCATCGGCCGCAGCGGTGCCGGCAAATCTACCATTGTGAATCTGCTGTTGCGCTTCTATGAGCCGCAGAGCGGTCAAATCTGCATCGACGGGCAAAATATCGATAGCGTTACCCAAGAAAGCCTGCGCGCCCAAATTGGCCTGGTCACGCAAGACACCAGCCTGCTGCATCGCTCGGTGCGCGACAATATCGTCTATGGCCGCCCCGACGCCACCGAAGAAGACATGCTGCAAGCCGCCCAGCGTGCCGAAGCCGCCGAATTCATCCCCCAGCTTTCCGACGCCAAAGGCCGCAAAGGCTACGATGCCCATGTGGGCGAGCGCGGCGTGAAGCTTTCCGGTGGCCAGCGCCAGCGCATCGCCATCGCCCGCGTGATGCTCAAAGATGCACCGATCCTGCTTTTGGACGAAGCCACCAGCGCGCTCGATTCCGAAGTGGAAGCCGCCATCCAAGAAAGCCTCGACACCATGATGGAAGGCAAAACCGTGATTGCGATCGCCCACCGCCTCTCCACCATCGCCGCCATGGACCGCCTCATCGTGCTCGACAAAGGCCGCATCGTGGAAGAGGGCAACCACGCCGAACTCTTGGCCAAAGGCGGCCTCTACGCCAGCCTGTGGGCGCACCAGAGCGGCGGCTTTCTTAATGTGAAAGAACCGGAGGCCGGGCAGGTACTTGAGAAGGAGTAAGTCCGGTTAGTTGCCACGCAAACATAAAGAAAGGCTACCTGAAAACTTTCAGGTAGCCTTTTGCCATATTTGCCTTAATCCGCGTTCATATTGATGTTGTCTTTAAATTGTGCGTTGGGCACTTGCACAATCAGCGGGTCAACCGGGCCGATGGCTTTGAGATCGCGGCCGGGGTAGTCGAGGGCGTGCAGGAAGAAGCGGATGCAGTTGAGGCGGGCGCGTTTTTTGTCGTCCGACTTAATGATGGTCCAAGGCGCATCGCCGGTGTGGGTGTGGAAGAACATGGTGTTTTTGGCTTCGGTGTAGTCGTCCCAACGGTCGAGCGATTCAATATCTACAGGCGAAAGCTTCCAGTGTTTCAAAGGGTCGTCGCGGCGTGAGATAAAGCGGCGCAGCTGCTCTTCACGCGATACGGAAAACCAGAATTTGAACAGGTGCATACCGCTATTTACTAGCATGCGTTCCAGTTCGGGCGCCTGACGCATGAATTGTAGGTATTCGTGCGGCTCGCAAAAGCCCATCACGCGTTCTACACCGGCGCGGTTGTACCAGGAACGGTCGAAAAACACCATTTCGCCGGCGGTAGGCAAATGATTGATATAGCGCTGGAAATACCATTGGCCGCGCTCGCGGTCGCTGGGTTTCTCCAAGGCCACCACGCGGGCGCCGCGCGGGTTGAGGTGCTCCATATAGCGTTTGATGGTACCACCCTTGCCGGCGGCATCACGGCCTTCAAATATGGCGGCAATGCGGCTGCCACTATCTTTCACCCAGCTTTGTACTTTGAGCAGCTCGATTTGTAGCTTTTTCTTTTCTTTCTCATACACATTCCGGCTGATACGGGTGCGGTAGGGATAACTTTCGGGCAGCGGTGCAACGGATGAATCTTCACCGCTGCGGTTGCCGCTGTATTGCAGCACTTTTTCTTCAAATACTTGCAGGCGGTCTTTGTGTTCGGCCAAATCGATTTCTTCAAATGGTTTGAGTTGGTGGTCGGTCATGGTGTGCCCCTTATGGCGTGTTAGGAAATCAAATTTATCCTTTTAACTATTAAGGCCATTTTACATTAGGGCAGGCTACCTGAAAAGCGGATTCACCTTTTATCATTCATACCAATCTGCTTATTTCAAGCAGGCATGAAGTCAGGAGGAGAACGATATGGCTGGGAGCATAAGCTCTGCATTATTCCTATTGGAACGACTATATGATTGAAGTATTTGTTTTTCCATACAAGGAAAGTTAATGCGGTATAAAAAATAAGCGTTTGTTGCCTCCCACCAAGCACAAAACAGCCCGAACCTTGCGGATTCGGGCTGTTGCTAATTTCGCTATATCTTAGGATTTGACGGCGCCGTTGATTTTCCGATTAATCAGCCATTGCTGCGCCATGCTCAAAAGGTTGTTCACCACATAGTAGAGCACCAGGCCGGCAGGGAAGAAGAAGAACATCACGGAGAAGGCCAGCGGCATGATTTTCATCATTTTGGCCTGCATCGGGTCGCTCGGCGGCGGGCTGAATTTGGTTTGGATATACATAGTCAGCGCCATCAAAATCGGCAGGATGTAGAGCGGGTCGGGGCGGGCCAGGTCAGCGATCCAGCCCCACGAAGCCTGGCGCAGCTCAACCGAGGCGAGCAGTACCCAATACAGGCCGATAAATACGGGGAACTGCAACAGCATGGGCAGGCAGCCGCCCAACGGGTTGATTTTCTCGTCTTTATACATCTTCATCATGGCCTGTTGCAGCGCCATACGATCATCGCCGTGCTGTTTTTTCAGCATTTCCAGCTTAGGCGCAACGGCACGCATTTTGGCCATGGAGCGGTAAGAGGCGTTAGTAAGCGGCAGAAGTAGGGTTTTGACGATGATGGTCAGCAAAACGATGGACCAGCCCCAGTTGCCGATGAGGCTGTGCAGCCAGTTGAGCAAGCCGAACAGCGGCGCGGCCACTACATGGGTACGGCCATAGTCTTTCACCAGTTCCAAGCGGTCAGCCACTTTGCTGATCACGGCGTACTCCTGCGGGCCGGCATACAATTCGGCAGGCACGCTCAGCTTCTGGCCGGCAGCAATCGCGGGCAGCGGCACGCGCACGCCGGCGGAGTAAAGGTTGTCGCTGCGGCGTTTGATATCGAGCAAGCAGTTGCCGTTTTGGCAGATGCTGTTGCCATCTTTGGGCTGTAACACCCACACGGTGGTGAAGTAGTGCTGAGTGAAGCCAACCCAACCGCTGGTAGCGGTGCGCTGGTAGTCGGCGCGATCACGTTTGCTCTCGAAGTCGTCGTCCAGGTCTTTAAACGGCACTTTTTGGAAGTTACCATCGGGCGTGTAGGCTACCGGGCCGACATAGGTTTGATTGAAGTAGCCGCTGCCCTCGGGCGTGCTGTTGTCGCGCAGCACACGATACACACCATCCAGCTTCAGTGGGGCATTAGTGTGGTTGGTGATATCGAAGCGTACATCGATGAGATAGCTACCTTTACGGAAGGTGTACACTTTGTCCACCTGAACGCCGTTGGTTTCCGGCGCGCTCAAGCGCACTTCCAGCGTATCTCCATTGAGGGTGTAGCTGTTTTGCGGGGCTTTGAAGCTGCTGTCTTGTAGCAGGTAGTTGCCTTTTTGGTCGATCAACAGCGATTGCACCAAATATTTGTGCTCGTTGTTGTCGGAGAGCAAAGTGAAGGTTTTGCTGGCATCGCCGGCAGAGTTATGTTTGAGCAAATCCAACCCGCGCAAATCGCCACTGTTTTCATCGATCACGGCTTTAAGCGTATCGGTGCTTACGGTAATCGGTTTGGTGGGCGGCAAATCGCTCCCGGCAACGGGTGCAGCAGCTTGCTGCTCCGTCTGCACAGCAGCCTGTTCGGGCTGCTGTGGCTGGGGATTGAAATAATTCCAAACCATCAGGGTCAGGATAGCGATAATGGCAAAAACCGCCGTCCGCTTCAATTCGTTGTTGGATTCCATAATCGGGTTCCGTTTGAAAACAGGAGAAAACGGCAGTCTGCACTCCAATGCAGGCTACCTGAAAATTCTACCGCCATGCTGCATGAATGCAGCAGGCAGGCTTAAGGCACAGGGTCGTAACCGCTGCCTCCCCACGGATGGCAACGGCCGATGCGCTTGGCTGCAAGCCAGCCGCCTTTAAGCGCCCCGTATTTGCGCACCGCCTCGATGGCGTATTGCGAACAGGTGGGCTGATAACGGCAGCGTGGCGGCAGCATCGGGCTGAGTGCGTATTGGTAAAACCGGATCAGCCCCAGCAAAATTTTGGCTAGCATGGTTTTTTCGGCACAATCTGCTCCAACTGAGCTAACACCTGCTGCCGCTCGGTCTTACTGAACGGACGACGTACGCGAACCACCAAATCACTGCTGTCCAAACGGTGCCGGTTGAGGCGGAACCATTCGCGCAGCGTGCGTTTCATATAGTTGCGGCGGTTGGCACGGCGGGCGGTTTTCTTGGCCACCACCAAACCCAGTCGGGGATGACCCAGCCCGTTTGGCTTGTGCCACAGCTGGATATCCGGCCGCGATTTCAGCCGGCGTAAAGCAAAAACGGATGAGAAATCATCCGTTTTCAGTAAGCGGTATGGTTTGCCGAAACAGTATTCCACTGTTACACGGCCAAACGTTTACGGCCTTTGGCGCGACGAGCAGCCAACACGGCACGGCCGCCGCGGGTTTTGGAGCGAACCAAGAAACCATGGGTGCGTTTGCGGCGGATAACGGAGGGTTGATAAGTGCGTTTCATGATGTTTCCCGTGGAAATAATCTAAAATCAGAAAGCGGCGTATTACACCTGATTTTGCTGAAATTGTCAAACTATTCGTGCTGCATGCCGCTTTTCCTCCCGCCTTGGTTCGCCTCCTGAATTTTGGGTATAATCCACCGTTCGCACCTGCTCGGATACGGCGGTGCACCACGCACCCTTCGCCGATTCCCCCCTGTATTTCTTTCAGAACCGCCACCATGACGCTCGACCAATTCTGGCCACAATGCCTGCATCATTTGCGCCACACTCTACCTGCCAAACAGTATCAAAGCTGGATTGAGCCTTTGAGCGTGGGCGAAGGTGCGAGCGGAGAATGGGTGGTGTATGCGCCTAGCCGCTTTGTGTTGAACATGTTGCGCACCCGCTATGCTACCGAAATCAGCAAATTGCTGGCAGAAAGGCTACCTGAAAACACTCCGACACTGCGGTTCGAACAAGGCAAAGGCAAACACTATGCACCAGCTGACAAGCCGGTACCGGTGCGTACTGCCAAAGCTGCGGCACCAGTTGAACAAACCAGCAAACCAGCTGCCACGCAACATGCCGACAAACGCAGTGCCTTAGAAATCGTGCAATCCCGCTTGGAAAGCTTGGGCATCAATCCGCAAGCGGAGCCAAGCGGGCAACCCACACCAACCAAATTGGCAGCCAAGCCTGCCCAAGCCAAATCTGCCGCCAAACGCGAAGAACGCCAGCAGCAGCGCTATGCGCAAACCAATTTATCGCCGGAATACACCTTCGACACTTTGGTGGAAGGCAAAGGCAACCGCTTGGCCGTAGCCGCTGCCCGTTCTATTGCCGAAAATCCAGGCAAAAACTACAACCCTTTCTTTTTATACGGTAGTACCGGCCTGGGCAAGACCCATCTGGCGCAGGCCGTGGGCAATGAGTTGTTGCGCCTCAAACCCGAAGCCAAGGTTTACTATATGCATGCCGAAGACTTCGTGCGCGGTATGATTCAGGCCTTCCGCAACCACGCCCACGATGCCTTCCGCCAGCAATACAAGC
>CAUPYH010000065.1:0-9660 GCA_963515595.1 uncultured Eikenella sp.
CCATGCCCAGGAAGCCCGGCAAACCCAACACCTACAACCGAATCATCGACATCAGCCTCCAACTGTTCAACGAGGAGGGTGAGCGCAACATCAGCACCAACCACATCTCCCAACGCCTCGGCATCAGCCCGGGCAACCTGTACTATCATTTTCGCAATAAAGACGAAATCATCGTTCAGCTGTTCCAGCGCTACAGCAACAAACTGCTCGACTACATCCGCCAAACCGAGCTGCCCGACAGCATGGCCAAGATGGGCGAATATCTGCAGGGCGTGTACGACATCCTGTGGGAATACCGTTTCTTATTCAGCGACGTAAACACCCTACTCGTCCGCAGCAAGCAGCTTTTAGGCGAACACAACGAATTCACCCATGTGAAAATCTCCCCGCTTTTGGTGAAAATCTTCATCGAACTGCGCGACAAAGGCATCATCGAAGCCGACGACGAAGCCCTGCGCGAGCTCGGCTTAAACGTGTGGCTGCTCACCAAATACTGGTTCGACTTCGACAACTCCCAGCACATCGGCTGTTGGGACGAAAACGCCAAGCGGCGCGGCATCTACCAAACCATGAGCCTGATCCGCGGCTTTGTAACTAAAGAACACTACCCAAACTACTGCGAACTGATGACGCAATATCGTTCCTAAAGCAGCAAATCAAACGGCAGCCGGAAACCGCCTTTCCGCTGCCGTTGCATATTGTGGGCGGCTTAACGGCATTTCTCCGCAGCCGCCATGCCTAGCAAGCCGAGGCCTTTGCAAACCCGGCTTGTTTCCCCCAACATTTTCAGGTAGCCTGCCGCCGGCATTAAAGGTGTAGGAAATCGTCGCGTTGTTTACACTTTTTCTGAAGCAGATGGCTTTTGTTTTTGCTTAAATGATTTGTAAGCATCTATCCGCCATTATCAAGAACAGAGCGGATTTCCCGTGTCTATCGACATTCTTGACAATGCCGGATAGATGCTCAACCAGGTCTTCAAGCAAAAGCCGAAAGTGTAAACAACGCTGTCGATTTCTACATTAGGCTACCTGAAACATAAATCTGCACCTGCCCTTCCGCATACCGTGGATTAAGTTTAAGCAGAGTTAGGCAACAAGCCAACGCAACGTTGGTTTAAAATGAATCACTATAAGCAAAAAAAGCTACCCGAAACACACCAACCATGACCCAATCCCTCACCATCCTCGGCAGCACCGGCAGCATCGGCACCAGCACGCTCGATGTGGTTGCCCGCCATCCCGAACGCTTCCGCATCTTCGCCCTCAGCGGCCACAGCCAAACCGCCAAGCTGGCCGAACAATGCCTTGCCTTCCGCCCGCAATACGCCGTAACCGCCAACGAAGCGCAAGCCGCCGAACTGCGTACGCACCTGGCTGCCGCCGGCTGCCAAACCGAAGTGCTGCACGGCGAACAAGCCTTGTGCGACATTGCCGCCGAGCCGGAAACCGACGGAGTGATGGCCGCCATCGTCGGCGCCGCCGGCCTGCCGCCCACGCTGGCCGCCGCCCGCGCCGGCAAAACCATCTACCTGGCCAACAAAGAAACGCTGGTGGTTTCAGGTAGCCTCTTCATGCAAACCGCCGCCCAATCCGGCGCCCGCATCCTGCCGGTGGACAGCGAACACAACGCCATCTACCAAGTATTGCCGCCGGGAAAAGGCTGCCTGAAACATAACGGCGTACAATCCATCATCCTCACCGCTTCCGGCGGTCCCTTCCTGCACACCGACTTGGCCGACTTCCCCGCCATCACGCCCGAGCAGGCAGTGAAACACCCCAACTGGCAGATGGGGCGCAAAATCTCGGTGGACAGCGCCACCATGATGAACAAAGGCCTGGAGCTGATAGAAGCACACTGGCTGTTCAACTGCCCCCCGGAGAAGCTGGAAACCGTTATCCACCCGCAAAGCGTGGTGCACAGCATGGTGCGCTATGCCGACGGCTCGGTGCTGGCGCAAATGGGCACGCCCGATATGCGCACACCCATCGCCTACTGCCTCGGCCTGCCCGAACGCATCGCCTCCGGCGTGCCCCCGCTGGATTTCGCCGCCCTCTCCGCGCTCACCTTTGAAACGCCCGACTACCGCCGTTTCCCCTGCCTGGAACTGGCCTATCAGGCCATGCAGGCCGGCGGCGGCGTGCCCTGCGTGCTCAATGCCGCCAACGAAATCGCCGTGGCCGCCTTTCTGGCCGACCGCATCCGCTTTACCGACATCGCACACACAGTGCGGCATTGCCTGGAGCAGGATTTTTCAGGTAGCCACCACAGCCTGGAAGGCCTGCTGGATTTGGATGCCGCTGCCCGACGCGCCGCAGAAGCGTTTGTGCAGCAAGTGGCGCATCACTGAACATCTTTTTCATGCCAAGCAGCAAGCCGCATGAGTGATGCGGCAAGCCAAGCCAATATGACAGGCCTTAGTTATGGGCGCAGGCTTTGTCGGGAACCTCTGTTTCCATTACAATTACATTTTTCTTCCTGCAGCCGATTGGCGGCTGAGGCTACCTGAAAATACGGCTTTCTCTTTATTCAGGTAGCCTGTATCCGATTCGCCTGCTTCAAGGGGCTTCTTGTTTGTTTCTTTTGCACACACTCGGCGCGTTTATCGTTGCCATCCTGATTTTAGTCAGCCTGCACGAGCTGGGGCATTTGCTGGTGGCGCGCTGGTGCGGCATCAAAGTGCTGCGCTTTTCCGTGGGCTTCGGCAAGCCGTTTTTCAACAAACGCTGGCGCAATATCGAATGGTGCTTAGCACCGATTCCGCTGGGCGGCTATGTGAAAATGGTCGACACCCGCGAAGGCGACGTGGCCGAGGCCGACCTGCCCTACGCCTTCGATAAGCAACACCCGTTCAAACGTATGCTGGTGGTAGCCGCTGGCCCGCTAACCAATCTGGCTCTGGCCGTGCTGCTCTACACCTTCTCCTTCGGCTATTTCGGCGTGCAGGAAGTGCGCCCGATGGTGGGCATGGTGATGCCCGACACACTGGCCGCCAAAGTAGGCTTCCAACCGGGCGACACCATCACCGCCGTCAACGGCAAGCAGGTGCTTACCTGGGGCGACGCACAATCGGAAATCATCCTGAATTTGGAAGCCGGTAAGGTTCAGGTAGCCGTTCGTGAGGCCAACGGCAGCCAAACCACACGCACCATCGATGCCGCCGGCACGCCGGAAGCGGAAGCCGTGGCCAAACGCGGCGGCTGGTTCGGCATCACCGCCCTGCGCCTGAACACCACGCTCGCCTCTATCCAACCCGTATCCCCCGCCGAGCGTGCCAGTTTGCGCAAAGGCGACCGCGTCGTAGCCGTGAACGGGCAAATCGTGCACACTTGGCCGGATTTAACCACCGCCATCCGCCAACACCCGCAAGACAAACTGACAATCGATATTTTGCGCGGCGGCAAACCGCTTCAGGTAGCCTTGCGCCCCGACAGCCGTGAAGACCGCAACGGCGAACGCTACGGCTATGCCGGTTTTGAAGCCGAAGTCGACCAACAATGGATGACTCGCGCCACCTACCGCTACCAGCCCACCTGGCTGGGCGCAGCCGAAATGGGCATGCAGCGCGTGTCTTCCTACACCGCACTCACCGGCCGCCTGTTTGCCCGCCTGCTCACCGGCCAGGCTTCCGTAAGCCACATTTCCGGCCCGATCACCATCGCCAGCTACGCAGGCAAAACCGCCTCCGCCGGCATTCAGGATTATTTGGAATTCCTCGCCGTGGTGAGCATCAGCCTGGGGATTTTGAATTTGCTGCCGATTCCTGTTTTAGATGGCGGCCATTTAATGTATTATGCCGCCGAATGGATTCGCGGCAAGCCCGTTAGCACCAATGTACAAATGTGGGGATTGCGCCTCGGCCTCTCCCTGATGCTGATGCTGATGCTGCTGGCTTTTTTCAACGATATCACCCGTTTATTGGGATAAAGCATGAAACTGAACAAACTTACCTTCTCTTTGTTTGCAGCCGGATTGTCTTCTTGGGCGCTGGCCGCCGCACCGTTTACCATCCAAGATATCCGCATCGAGGGCCTGCAGCGCACCGACCCTTCCACTGTTTTGGGTCACCTGCCGGTTAAAGTGGGCAGCACCTTCACCGATGGCGAAGGCGAACAAATCATCAAAAACCTCTACGCCACCGGCCTGTTCGACGACGTGCGCGTGGAAACCATGGGCAACCAAGTGTTGTTGACCGTGGTGGAACGCCCCATCATCAACACGCTCACCGTTACCGGCGGCAAAACCCTGCCCAGCGACGCGATCAAGAAAAATCTCGACAGCTTCGGCCTGGGCCAATCGCAGCCATTCAACCAAGCGATCCTAAACCAAGCCGTGGCCGGCCTGCAGCAGGAATATGCCAACCAAGGCAAACTCTCCGCTACCATCACCCCCGAGATTTCCCGCCTCTCGCGTAACCGCGTGGACATCATGCTGAAAATCGACGAAGGCCCTACCACCCACATCAAAGAAATCGACTTTGAAGGCAACCAGCACTTCTCCAACCGTACTCTGCGCCGTCAAATGCAGATGGATCGCCACGGTATGTTGAGCTGGCTCTCCAAAGACGACCGTTTCTCCGACGAAAAATTCCGTCAAGACCTGCAATCCATCACCGATTTCTACCAAAACGAAGGCTTCTTTGAAGGCCGGGTGCAGGATGCCGATGTGCGCTACAACGCCAACCGTACCGAACAGACGCTGTGGATTAAAGTACACGAAGGCGAACGTTACCGTTGGGGCAAAGTGCGCATCGAAGGCGACACCCGCGAAGTGCCGCGCGAAGAGTTGGAAGCCCTGCTGAAAATGCGTGAAGGCCGCCGCTACAACCGTTCACAGATGGTAGAAAGCCTGCAAGCTATCCAAGACCGTATGGGTCAGGCTGGCTATGCCTTGGCTCAAGTGGGCGTGCAGCCGCAGCCCGACCAGGCCAATCACACCGTGGATTTCGTTTTAACGGTAAATCCCGGCCGCAAATACTATGTAAACCAAATTCATATTTCCGGCAACAACAAAACCCGTGATGCCGTTATCCGCCGCGAAATGCGCCAAACCGAAGCCGCACCCTACGATTCGGCCAAACTCAACCGCTCCAAAGACCGTATCCAGCTCTTGGGCTATTTCGACGACGTGAAAGTGGAAACCCGCCCGCTGCCCGATACGCCTGACCAAGTGGATGTGGATGTATCCGTGAAAGAACGCTCTACCGGCTCGGTGGAAGTGGCCGCCGGTTGGGTACAAGATACCGGTTTGGTACTCTCTGCCGGCGTGGCGCAAGATAACCTGTTCGGCACAGGCAAATCCGCCAACTTCCGCATTGCACGCGGCAAAACCCAAAATACCGCGTCCCTGTCGTTTACCGATCCCTACTTCACCCCCGACGGTGTGAGCTTGGGCTACGACATCTACTATCGCGGCTTCATGCCCTATAAATCCAGCTCCAGCACCAGCTCCAACAACTATGAAACCACCCGTATCGGCTTAGGTGCGCGTATGGGTGTGCCGGTTACCGAGTATGACCGCGTAAACTTCGGCCTCGCAGTGGAACACTTGAACGTGAAACTGCATGGCGACGTAAATTATCAACCCTACCGCTACCGCCAATTTATTGAAGAGCATGGTGAGAAAAACTGGATTCTCAAAGGCAATATCGGTTGGGGACGCAACAAAACCGACGACGCCCTGTGGCCGACCCGTGGCTACACCACCAGCGTAAACGCCGATCTCGGCTTGCCCGGCGGCGATTTGAAATACTACATCCTTACCCACGACCAACGCTGGTTCTTCCCCTTAAGCAAGAGTTTCACCCTGATGCTGGGCGGCGAAGTGGGCTATGCCGGCTCCTACGGCGGCACCTCCTCCGTCCCCTTCTTCAACAACTTCTATGGTGGCGGCTTAGGCTCCGTGCGTGGCTACGAAAGCGGCTCTTTAGGTCCGAAGGTGTACGAGATTTACGGCAACTCTCGCAATATCGTTAATTACGGCGGCACCTATAAAGCCTATGCCTCCGCCGAGCTGCTCTTCCCCTTCCCCGGCGTGAAAGACCAGCGCTCCGTGCGCCTGAGCGTGTTTGCCGATGCCGGCAGCGTGTGGGATGGCAAAACCTATAATACAGGCGCCTACAGCTCTGCCAACCCCTACGGCACCAACGGCTACTACAGCCAAGACCACCGCTCTACCTTCAGCAACGAATTGCGCTATTCTGTGGGTGCGGCGCTGACTTGGCTGTCGCCGCTAGGCCCGATGAAATTCAGTTTTGCCCACCCGATGCGCCGGCGGGATAACGACCAAATCCAACGTTTCCAATTCCAATTGGGCACGACTTTCTAAGGAAAGTAGATGATGAAGCTTAATCTTCCCCGTATGGCAGCGGCAGCTGCTGCGATGCTGATCGCATCGCACGCTGCTGCCGACAGCGTACAAAAGCTAGGGTTTATCGATACCGAGCGCGTGTATCAGCAGTCTACCCAGGCGCAGCGTATCCAAACCACCCTGCAAAACGAATTTGGCGCGCGCCAGCAGGCTTTGCAACGGCTGCGTGATCAAGGCATTGCCATGAAAACCCAGCTCGACCAAGGCCGCCTGAGCCCTGCCGAACGCCGCCGCACCGAGCAGCAGCTGATTGCCCTGGATAGGGATTTGCGCCGCCAGGCCGCGCAGCTCACTGAAGAATACAACCTGCGCCGCAACGAAGAGTTCGCCGCCCTGCAGCAAAATGCCAACCGCGTGATTACCGAGCTGGCACAGCGCGACGGCTATGACTTGATTATCCAAGACGTTATCTACGTAAACAGCAAATTCGACATCACCGACCAAGTTATCCGCGCTCTCAACAACCAATAAAGGCTACCTGAAAATTCCGGCCTCCCTGCCGCAAAACAGGCTACCTGAAAGCGAAACTTCACCGAAGTTAAAATGCAGAAACAGCTTTCCCACATTATCGCCGCCTTAGGCGGCACGCTTGCCGGGCAAGATATTGCCATCAGCCGTATTGCCCCGCTGCATGCCGCACAAAAAAGCGACATCAGTTTTGTTTCCCACCCCAAACACCTGAACGAAGCCCTTGCCAGCCAAGCCGGCGCGCTGATTGTGCACCACAAATTAGCCGACAAACTGCCCGGCCGCAATTTGATTGTGTGCGACAACCCGCAACTCTATTTCGCCCAAACCGCCCGCCTGTTCCACCCCGCTCCCGCCGCCAACCCCGGCATTCACCCCAGCGCCGTGGTGGAAGCAAGTGCCATCGTGCCCGATAGCTGCGAAATCGGTGCCAACGTTTACATCGGCGACTGCGCTGTGCTGGGCGAAGGCTGCCGCATCTTGGCCAACTGCGTGGTGGAAGCCAACTGCGTGCTTGGCGAGCATACCGTGCTGCACTCCAACGTAACCGTTTATGCCGGCTGCCGCCTCGGCGATCGCGTGGAAATCCACTCCGGCACCGTGATCGGTGCCGACGGCTTCGGCAATGCCTGGGCGCAAGACCATTGGTACAAAATCCCGCAAGTGGGCGGTGTGGAAATCGGCAACGACGTAGAAATCGGTGCCAATACCACCATCGACCGCGGCGCGATCGAAGACACCGTGATTGCCGAGGGGGCGAAAATCGACAACCTCGTGCAAATCGCCCACAACGTACATATCGGCGCCCACACCGCCATCGCTGCCTGCGTGGGCATTGCCGGCAGCACCCATATCGGCGCCTACTGCCAAATCGGCGGTGCCGCCATGTTTGTCGGCCACATCCGCGTGGCCGACCGCACCTTCATCGGTGGCGGCACCCTTGTGGCTGCCTCCATCAACCAGCCGGATTACTATGCCAGCTCCTATCCGCTGCAAACCCACCGCGACTGGGTGAAAAACGCCGTGCACCTGCGCCGGCTCAACGAACTGCACCGCCGCGTGAAAACATTGGAAAACACAATCAACTATCCCGAAAACAAGGATTAACCCATGCAAATCGAAAATATCGAACTCCCGCTGGACGTGCGTACCCTGCAACGTCTACTACCACACCGCTACCCCTTCCTGCTGCTGGACCGCGTCATCGGTTTTGAAAAAGAAAAAAGCCTTACCGCCATTAAAAACGTTTCCGTAAATGAGCCGTTTTTCCAAGGCCACTTCCCCGATTTTCCCGTGATGCCCGGCGTGCTGATTATCGAAGCCATGGCACAGGCCGCCGGCGTGCTCGCCATCCTCAGCCGGGGCGAGCGGCAGGAAAACGAAATCTACTTTTTCGTCGGCATCGACGAAGCCCGCTTCAAACGCCAAGTCGTGCCCGGCGACCAAGTGCAGATTCATCTGGACGTCATCACCCACAAGCGCGACATCGGCAAATTCAAAGCCACCGCCACCGTAGACGGCCAAATCGCCGCCGAAGCCGTCATCATGTGCGCCAAACGCGCAGTGGGCAAATAAACCGGCAGCCGGGCAACGCCCTTTTTCAGGTAGCCTCCGCCAAACCGCCGCCGCATTTCGCACAAACCATTTTCAGGTAGCCTTTACCCCTGCAAAGCCCGCTGCCACAAGGAAACCCCATGTCCCTAATCCACCCCACCGCGATTATCGACCCCAAAGCCGAGCTCGACAGCAGCGTTAAAGTCGGCGCCTACACCATCATCGGCCCGAACGTGCAAATCGGCGCCGGCAGCGAAATCGGCCCGCACGCCGTTATCGAAGGGCACACCACCATCGGCGAAAACAACCGCATTTTCCAATTCGCCAGCCTCGGCGCCATCCCGCAAGACAAAAAATACCGAGGCGAGCCCACCCGCCTGATTATCGGCAACGGCAACACCATCCGCGAATTCACCACCTTCAACCTCGGCACCGTAACCGGCATCGGCGAAACCCGCATCGGCGACGACAACTGGATCATGGCCTACTGCCACCTCGCCCACGACTGCGTAATCGGCAGCCACACCATCTTCGCCAACAACGCCTCCCTCGCCGGCCACGTTACCATCGGCGACTACGTCATCCTCGGCGGCTACACCCTCGTGTTCCAATTCTGCCAAATCGGCAACTACGCCATGACCGCCTTCGCCGCCGGCGTACATAAAGACGTCCCCCCCTACTTCATGGCCGCCGGCTACCGCGCCGAGCCCGCCGGCATCAACAGCGAAGGCATGCGCCGCAACGGCTTCACGCCAGAGCAGATCACTAATGTGAAAAACGCCTACAAAGCCCTCTACCGCCAAGGCCTGTCGTACGAAGAGGCCCGCAACCAGATTGCCCAAGCCGCCGAAACCGCTCCCGAGCTGGCCGTGTTGCGCGACTTCCTTGCCGACTCACAACGTAGTATCATTCGCTAATCCTTCCCCCAAGGCTACCTGAAACAGCCAAACTGTTTTCAGGTAGCCTTTGGTGAACCTTCCCAAGTAGCACAACTCATCAACCAATAAGGAGACACCATGCAGAAACTCACCACCCTGGCTCTGATCGCCGCTCTGGCCGCCCCTGCTGCCGCCCTGGCCAACAACCTCGGCAATGAGCAAGACATCAACCGCGAAGTAGTCAGCACTGCCGACCCCGCTGCCCGCGAGCTGTTCTTGCGCCCAGTTACCCTGAAGCAAGGCCGTACCCACACCCTGCCCGTAACCCTGCGTGCCGGTAAGTTCTACACCTTCTTCGGCGACTGCGACGACAGCTGCAACAACATGGACATGA
>CAUPYH010000066.1:0-9609 GCA_963515595.1 uncultured Eikenella sp.
CCCGCCTGATGTGCCCACTCTCCCTGTCGTTCGACCACCGCGTGATCGACGGCGCAGCCGGTATGCGCTTCACCGTGTTCCTGGCCAACCTGCTCAAAGACTTCCGCCGTATTTCCCTGTAAGCGTTTGGACATGATTAAAAGGCTACCTGAAAGTTTTCAGGTAGCCTTTTTGTTGTTCTCGTGGATTAGAATAAGAATGGGATACGGCGGTGAGCCACAGGCCATACATGCGGCCAGGCTAGCCATTCTTAATTTTGATTCGTATATGGTGAAGACCGAGGTTAGGGTGGTATTGTTGTAGTAAAGCGCTGTTTGGCTACCTTTCCTAATTTTCAGGTAGCCTCAAGATAGTATGGAGGCTACCTGAAACCGATACAAGCCAAATACGAACCGGCTGCCTGACGAGTTCGGGCAGCCGTGTTTATGTGTGGATTACTTGAAGAAGTTGTCCATGCCGGGGGGCAGGCCGAGGCCTTGGGTAAATTGCGACATATGCTGCTGGGCAGCGGCTTCTACTTTGCGGGCGGCATCGTTGAAGGCGGCGGCAATCAGGTCTTCCAGCATTTCTTTGTCGGAAGCGGCATCGGCGGCGAGGCTGTCGTCGATGTGCACGCGTTTAACAGCGTGGTGGCAGCTGAGGGTGATTTTCACCATGCCGCCGCCGGCTTCGCCTTCCACGGTGATGTTGGCCAATTCGGCCTGTGCCTGTTTCATTTTTTCCTGCATTTTTTGTGCCTGTTGCATCAGGTTGCCGAGGCCGGCTTTGTTGAACATGAGTGTGCTCCTGTTTAAAGAGTGGGTGGGAATAAAAAAGTGCGGGAGCGGCCTTAGGTTTGGCCGTTTTCCTGCAATACAAGGCTTTCAGGTAGCCAGCGGGCGCCGAATAAATTAAGGATATCTTGCGCGGCTGGGTCTTGCTCCAGCAGACTTTGTGCCTGATCGCGGGCGGCCTGGCGCAGGCGTTGTTGGCGCATGGCGGGGGTTTCGGCGGCTGTGCCGCCGGCCGGCCAATCGGTGGTGCGGATGCTGACGGGATGGCCGTAGGCGGCAGCCAGGTGCTGCTCGATGCGCTGGATGTGTTCGCGGTTGATGCTGACTTGCCCGGCTTCGGCCACGGCGAGGGTGAGCAGGTGTTGCTGCGGGTCGTAGCCGAGGCAGGCGGTGTGCTGGGCGCTCATTTGGGCGGCACCGATTTTGGGGGCGATGGCGGCGACGATGTGCGGCCAGGTGTCGGCATCGGGCAGGGGCAGGGTAGCCGTGCCGGTGTGTTCCGGGGTTTCGGCAGCGGCCGATAGGGCTTCGGTTTGCCCGTTTTGGCTGTGTAAAAATCCGCTTTGTTCGGTTTCAGGTAGCCTTTCGCTGCCTAATTCGGATTCGTTTCGGGATGCGGCATCATGCTGGTGTTGGGGCAGGCTGTCGTTTTGGCCTCGGCCATGCGGAAACTCGTTTGCGGGGTTTTGGCTGGGCTCGGCTTCAGCCAGCTCTGGGCTTGGCTGGCTGTCGGGCTGCCGGGTTTCAAAACCGGCGGGCGGCGGGGCATCGTCCCACGGCGGGCTGCTTTCGAAGGCGGCGGGGATGGCTTCGGCCGGGGCAGGTTGCGGCTCGCTAGGATGGGGGCGGCCGGGTTCGGCCGAACTGGGCGCGGGGTTGCCGGATGCGTTTGGGTTGGGCGAAAGCCCGTGCTGACCGTTTGGACTGCCTGAAATATTTTCAGGTAGCCTTTCGGTATGGCGGGCAGCGGTGGCAGTTGCTTGCGACAGGGGTTCGTTTGGTGAAAGCTTGCCGTTGTTGTTTGGGCTACCTGAAAAGCTGCCGTGTTCATTTTGGCTGTTAGATTTGCTTTCAGGTAGCCTGGGTGTGGCTTGGGCGGGCGGGGCTTCTGTAGGCTGGTTTTCGGCTGGAATGCGGGTGTTATCCGGTTGCGGTGTGGCAGCCGGACGGGGCTTTGGGGCGGGATCGTGCAGTTCGCTGCCGCTGATGTGGCTGCCTTCGGGCAGTTCGGCAGCGGCCAAGGGGGCGAAGGCGAGCAGGCGCAGCAGGGTCATCACGAAGCCGGCGTATTCGTCGGGTGCGAGTGGCAGGTCTTGTTTGCCATGGATAACGCATTGGTAATACAGCTGGATTTGTTCGTCGCCCAGTTGGCCGGCGAGCTGTTGCAGGGTATCGCGCTCGGGGTCGTCTGCGGGCACGGCGGCGGGGATGGTTTTGATGAGGGCGAGCTTTTGCAACAGAAGGGCGAGCTCGTTCAAGGCGCTGTCGAAACCGATGGCGCGGCCGGCCATTTCCTGTGCGGTGGCGAGCAGGGCGGCGCCGTCTTGGTTGGCGGCGGCTTGCAGCAGGGAATAAAGGTAGCGTTGGTCTACGGCGCCGATCATTTGGCGCACGTCGGCTTCGGTTACGCTGCCGGAGCCCATGGCGATGGCTTGGTCGAGCAGGCTGAGCGCGTCGCGCATGGAGCCTGCGGCGGCACGGCCGAGCAGGGCGAGGGCGGGGGCTTCGTAGGGGATTTGTTCGCTGGTCAGAACGTGCGCAAGGTGCTGCGATACCTGCTGGGCGGTCATGTTGCGCAGCACGAATTGCAGGCAGCGGCTGAGTACGGTAACGGGGACTTTGTGCGGGTCGGTGGTGGCGAGGATGAATTTGACGTGCTCGGGCGGCTCTTCCAGCGTTTTGAGCATGGCGTTGAACGCGGATTTGGAGAGCATGTGCACTTCGTCGATGATATAGACTTTGTATTTGCCGGCGGTGGGGGCGTATTGGGCGTTTTCCAGCACTTCGCGGATGTTGTCGATGCCGGTGTTGGAGGCGGCGTCGATTTCCAGCAGGTCTACAAACCGCCCTGTGTCGATGTCGCGGCAGGATTGGCATTGGCCGCAGGGCTCGCCTTCGTGCGGGGTTTCGCAGTTGAGGCTTTTGGCGAGGATGCGGGCGATGGTGGTTTTGCCCACGCCGCGCGTGCCGGTGAGCAGGTAGGCGTGGTGCAGGCGGCCTTTGCCCAGGGCGTTTTGCAGGGCTTTGACAACGTGTTCCTGCCCGACTAAATCGGCAAAGGTTTTGGGGCGCCACTTGCGGGCGAGAACTTGGTAGGCCATGTGGGATGCTTTGATGGGTTGTTCGGGCGCACGGGTGCGCGGGGCATGCATTGATGGTGCTAAAGGCGATATTTTAGCATTATCGCCGCTATTCTTGGGGCGGGGAAAGGCAAACAGGCTACCTGAAAACCGGATTTCAGGTAGCCTGCTTGTTTGACCGGGCGGGGCTTATTTGTTGTTGGCGCGGTAGTATGCCCATTCCTCCACTTCTTTGCCGTCTGGCAGGATGCACACGCCGTATTCGCTACCGTCTTGGTTTTTACGGATTTCAGACTTGCCGCCTTGCTGCACGCAGTACACGCTGGCTGGATTAGCCGCGCCCACGGCGGGCATAGAGGCGTCGGCTGGCTCAGAGGCGGAAGCAGGGGTTTGGCTACCGGCGCAGGCGGCCAAGCCGAGGGCGGCCATCAGGGGGAAGAAACGTTTCATAGGTTATCCTTTTCGGGTGTGGTGAATAAATTTTCAGGTAGCCTTTACTCAGAGCAAACTTAAGCCTGATAAAAGGCTACCTGAAAGATAACAGACAAACGGAAGGTGGAACGTTAATCCGGGTTCGGCTAGGTAAAAGCGCGGTGTGTTACAGCTTAACCTTGCGCACGGCGCGGCAGCACTGGCGATACCAGCGTTTTTGCGCGGCTTTCGGGGGCAGGCTGTCATCGGCGTAGTTCCAGCGTTCGTATTGCGCCAACAGGTTTTCCAGCTCGGGGCTGAGGCATTCCTGTTCGCGCAGGATGCTGGCGGTTTCGGCGGGGCCGAGGGCGGCAGGGTCGATGCCTTCCACGTCGAGCAGGCGCTCTTTGATGCGGGCGAAGCCTTCTTCCAACAAGTTGGCATAACGCCGACTGCTGCGCCGCCACCATAGCCACAGCGGAATCCCGGCCAAAGTGCCGCCAACCAGCAGGAATACGAGCAGGCTCAATAGGTTGAAGCCGCCCAGGCCTAAGCTGCGGAACAGGCTTTGCTGCGAACTGCTGTCGTAGTTCACCACCCATTGCTGCCAGTAAAACTGGCCTTCGGCGCTGAGTTTGCTCCACCACTGCCAATTGCCGCTGCCAGCTACCAGCTCTTGTTCGCCGCCCTCCAGCGCGGAGGAGAGGCCTTGTTCGATGCGGTTGCTGCTCACGGCGGCGGTGGGATCGACACGTAGCCAGGCTTCTTCTTCGGGCAGCCACACTTCGGCCCAGGCATGGGCATCTTTGCCGCGCACCTGCCAAAAGCCGCCGTCGGGGTTGTATTCGCCGCCCTGATAGCCGGTAACCACGCGGGCGGGCACGCCGGCAGCGCGCATGATGGCCACAAAGCTTTCGGCGTAGTGTTCGCAGAAGCCGCGGCGGTTGTCGAACACGAAGTTGTCGATGCGGTCTGGGCTGCGGTCGAGCGGGGGATTGAGGGTGTAGGCGAAGGATTGGTTGCGGTAGTAGGCTAGGGTGCGGTTGACGAAATCGACGGTGTTGGCGGATTGGCTGCGCAGCTGGCGGGCGAGTGAGCGGATACGTTGGTTGCTGTAGCCGGGCAGGCGGCTCAGCTGACGCTGGCGCGAGGGGGAAAGTTTTTCAGGTAGCCTGTTGCCGATGGCGGCCTGCAAGGAAAAGCGACGTAAACCATCATGGCTGCGCACGCGCACGGTGTGGCCTTCCACAAAGTGCATTTTGCTGCGCGAATTGGCAGCACTGGAATTGATGAAGGGATAATCCAACGCGGGAATACGTCCCCGTTCGTCGCGCATAATGATGCTGTAGGATACGATGGATTGGGTAAGCTCGGTGCTGGCGTTGCTTTTAATGAAATCGTCATCAGCACGCCATTGCTCGCCATCAAACTGGCTCATGGTAATGGCGCGCCAATAAAGGTCGGATTGGTTGGGGGTGTAGCCCCCGTCAAAAGTGGCGTTGAAAGCCAGCTCGTTGCTCTGCACCAAATTGCTGATGCTGCCCGGCTGCATGGTGTCGGACAGGCCGGTTTGGGCTTGGCCGGGTTTGGGCGGCTGCGGGATGCGCCATAAAGGTTCGCTCATACGCGGCACGGCGATAAATAATACGGCGGACAGCGGCAGGGTGAGCAGCAGGGCGGTAAAGGCGTGGCGGGCGGCCAGGCGCAGCGGCATATTCAAGAGGGCGATGCAGGTGGCGGTACCGAACAGGCCGGCCAACAGCCACAGGCCGATGAACATGCCTTGGTTGAGCAGCACGGTGGCGCCCATTAGGAACACCATGGCGGTGAGCAGCATATGCCAATCGCGCAACACGCGGCTTTCATAGGTTTTCAGCAGCACCAGCAGCAAGAGCAGCGCGCTGCCGCCTTCGCTGCCGAGAAATGTGCCCAACTGCGAAAACACGAAGCCAAACACGGCCAGGCCGCCGACGGCGGTGGCCCAAGCGGGCAGGCCGCGGCTGCCGATGAGCGTGAGCCAGAGCTGGATCAGCCACAGCACGCCGAATACGGCAATCACGCCAACGGGCAGGGCAAAAGCCAGCGGCAGGGTAATCCATAGCAGCAGCAATAGAACGCCCAAACGCGGCAGGCGTTCGGGCGGGCGGTCGATGTATTCGGGGTTGAAAACGAGCATGGTGGTTGGGGTTGGATGGAGGCTTGGTTATTTGCTTTGCAGAAACTTGGTTTGCTTGGGCAAACTTCGTTTCAGGTAGCCTTTTTATCAGACGGTGTGTTTTGTGCGCCTGTAGCCGCCAGTCTGCGTTCAACCGGTAATCAGATTGGGCAGGCTGTGGCTCAGTTGCAGCGAATTGCCGATTATACCTAAATCCGCATCGGCAAAGCAGGCGTTTTCCAAAATCAGCCCGCCGTTGGGGCGCGAGGCGTGCAGGCTCATGCGCATTTGCGCGGGGGTGAAGGGCAATCCGTGTTTGCGGGCGTATTCGGCGGCGCGGCGGTTGGCGGTTTGCAGCATCGGAATCAGCGTGATGTCTAAATGAAACACACGCACGCCCAACACCAAAATACGGGCGGCAAACCAATCGGCTTCTTCGGTGAACACTTCCGGGCTGTGGTGCTCGAAATTGTGCCGCTCGGCAGCAATCAGGCAGGCCAAGGAGCGGATTTGCGGCAGCAGGGCTTCGCACAGCATGAAATCTTGCTGCTGCGGCGTATCGGCCTGCAAATCGGCACGGTGCTGGTTGCCGTCCACGGTCAAATACCAGCGTTGCAGCTCGGTGCGGGGCTGTGCGGGGGGAAGCTGGCGGAGTTGGCGGGCTAGGGCAGACATTTTATGTTCCTGTTCGGCTTGGCGGCTCATGGGAGGGATTCCGTGGGTGAGCGGCCTTGCCGGAGCAAATAAAAAACCGCTCGGGGTTTCCGGGCGGTAGCTTTTCTTTCGGCTGGGGTAGCGCAAATCAGGCGCACAGCAAAAGATACCGCTCGGCTGGGCGGTACCAATAAAACGGGGCGAAAGAGAAGTTTTGCGTATTCATGGAAAGGGAGTGTAAATGGAGTAGAGTAGGCTGTCAAGTGCCGGATGGCGGCGGGATTGGCGTTTTCAGGTAGCCTTGCTAATTGGGAACCGCGGGTTTGAAAACTGTAAAAATAATATTGCAGACAGTATGTTGGAGTAAAGCCGGGTTAAACGGTTTCGAAATTGCTTGTTCCGCTGCTATCATGCCCAGTTTTGTGGATACCGCACGGGCATTCCGAATTCTGTTCCAAATCAGCCGGGCTTGATCAGGTTTGGCTGGCTGTAGGAGAAAAAAGTTGAAATATTCAAATTTATTGTGGCTGCTGCCGCTTTTGGCGCTGGCCGGTTGCGTTTCGCCGGAAGCGGCGGGTATCCGCCGGCAACAGTCGAATATCAATTATGATGATGATGTGAAAATCGGTAGTTCGCGCATGGCCTACGGCTTCCGCAGCCAGCCTACACGCGGCAGGCCGGAGGTGGAAGTGCAGAGCAACAAAGCGCCGGGCGAGGCAGCGCAATGCCTGCAACAACAGCTGCAAACCCGTTTGCGTTTACCGGAAAACTTTATCCAAGTGCGCAGCTACACCAATTCGGCCTACACTGTGGCGCTGCACAACCCTTTCACGAATAAAGATGGCGTGGTGATGGATGTGCGCCAACGCGGCGTGAGAAGCTCGGAGATTAAACTGTATGCCAACGGCACCACGCTTTCGCGCGTTTGGCGCAGCATACCGACGGCGTGCAAGTAGCCGAGTGTTTGCCAAGATATTATAATGGCAACGTTTTAATCCGATTAATCACACAGGCAGACGAAACATGAAAAAATATTTGCTGGCTTTGCTGCTGGCCTTGAGCAGCACCGCTTGGGCGCACCGCTTCCCCATCGACAGCATGGAAGTGGCCGTGCTGAAATCTGCTTCTTTCCCGCAGGTTACGCTCACTACCGACGGATTTTCCTGGCTGCGCACCCTGACTTTGGGCTGGCTGGATGATGGCGCGAAAACTGTGGATATGGTGCAGGGTGTGCGCATTAAAGACGAGAACAACCGCTTCATTACCCACGGCCAGCTGCAAAACTACACCGGCCGCATCGTGGCTCTGCGCCGCAACGGGGCGGGCAATATCGTGGAAATGTGGATACTGACCCCGCAGGAAAACGAAGCATTCAAAGAACGCGCTGCTTTGCTGCAAAACCAGCAGCGTTAAGGCTGGATGAAAAATGAAACCTCCTGCTGCCCGAATGGGCGGCGGGAGGTTTTGGTTTGAATGGGGTTGAGATTTTGCTTTCAGGTAGCCTTTGGGAAAGTAGCCTTTGGGAAAAGGCTACCTGAAAAATTGAAAGCATTGTTTTTGCTTATTTAGGTTTCATATTTCAGGCGTTTGATGGATAACTTCTTCGCTATGATTTATGATGTTACGAGATTTAGGCAAAAGGGAAAATGATGGCTGCACTGGGAATGTTGCTTGTATTGTTTGGTGTGTTTTGTTTGGTCTGTATCGCGCTTGGTGTTGTAATCGGTTGTCTGTACGGTATTTTTGAATGCTTGTGGATAATGGGATGGTTGCCTAAGAGTTGGTGGGGTTTAAAACGCGGTAATCACCCTTGAGTTGTTGAGGAGGCAGCCCGTCTAAAACTTAGACGGGCTGTTTCTTGCTGAATCGGTAAATGCTATGTTTGGCAACTGCCACTCCCGTTATACACATCAAACCGGGTTGATTTGCCCGTGTATTGGTAATCCGGCTTGCGGCCGCACAGGAAATCGCCCAATCGCGGGCGTTTGACCACCACGCGGGCGGTGGCTGTGGCGAGGGCGGCATCGAGCAGGGCAGCATCGTTTTGCGCGGTGCCGACCAGCTCGTGGAAAAAAGCCATTTCTTTTTTTACCGCTGCCGATTTGCGCCGTTCGGGGTACATCGGATCGAGATACACCACTTGCGGGCGGCCGATTTCGGCTGCCAGGCGCGGCATATATTCGGCAGCATCGGCGTGGTGCAGGGTAAGGCGGGAAGCGGTTTCGGCAGTATCGGGGTGGAGCAGGGCTCGTGCGAGGCCGTCGGCCAAGAGGCAGTATACAGCGGGATGCCGCTCGAAAATATGCACGTTCAGCCCCAAACCGGCCAAAACAAAACTATCGCGGCCGAGCCCGCCGGTGGCATCCCATACAGTAGGCTGTTTGCTGCGGCCGACGGCTTTAGCCAGCAACTCGCCGCCGCCGTGCAGCCGCCTGTGCTGCGCCGCGCCGGCGGTGAAATCTACCCAAACGCTGCCTTTGTCGCCCGTGCGGTGCAACACGATGCCGTGCTCTTCGATGGCCAGGTAGAGGCCGGAGGCAGGCGGTGTGCTGGAAACGGCCAGTGCAGGATGGCGGACGTGGTCGGGCAGGGTGTGGGGGGTGGGGGTTATGAGTGGGATGGAATGCATGGTGGCTTATTGTCTTGAGTGAGGAGGTAAGAGGTTTAGTTGTAGCGGTGAGTGTGTTTGTTAGAACAATGAGGCAAAACAGACAAGCGCAAAACCTACCCCTGTCATCAGAAATCCTCGCCAAAATGCGCCTTTATTGCTGCCTTCCCAATCACGCTGGGTGATCAACAGCCAGAAAAAGCCGAGAGACCAGGCACACATCCCGATAAGATAAATAAACAGCGCGTCTGTGTTGGATTGCAGGAATACCCACCATAGCGCCATATTGGCACTGAGTGAAATGCCTGAGGCCAGATAGGGTTTGAATTCTTTCCATTTGAGGCCGAACACGTGCACAACTAGCGTGGGCAGCATCAATAAGAGAAACAGGCTCAAACCATACCAATCGGCATAAACCATAAACAGTACCAGCATCGGCACATAGAACAGTGCGGCGAGCAAGCCGTCCAGTGTGCGAGGATTCGGTTTTTTCCACATTGGCTTCTCCTTGTGTCTGGATTTTGACTTTCAGGTAGCCTTATCTGCAGGCTGGTGATTGC
This sequence comes from uncultured Eikenella sp., assembly GCA_963515595.1. GTDB lineage: Bacteria > Pseudomonadota > Gammaproteobacteria > Burkholderiales > Neisseriaceae > Eikenella. The sequence continues at coordinate 9,462 of CAUPYH010000066.1, forward strand.
CTAACAAAGATAGCGGTTATTTTACTCCTTTGGATTGGAGCCTGAATGGGAACGAGTACTGGGAGCTTCGAAGGTTCGGTTATAAATATGTTTGGGGCTGACGTAGATTAGTAGTTATGCTAGGCTACGAAAATGCAGATAACCAATT
>CAUPYH010000067.1:0-9425 GCA_963515595.1 uncultured Eikenella sp.
CAGCATTATGCTGGCCGCCTATCCCGAAGCCGACCCGGAAAAAATCGTGCAGGCTTCTTTTGACCAAATGGCGCAACTGCAAGACCTGGCAGGCGCCGTGCGCAACCTGCGCGGCGAAATGGGCATCGCCCCAAACGTGAAAGCACCGCTGTTTGTCGAAAGCGCGGACGACTTGGCGGACTACCTCAAATACCTGCCGATGATGACCCGCCTGACCGAAGCACAGCAAGTCGCCGCCCTGCCCGAAAGCGAAGACGCCCCCGTCGCCGTCTGCAACGGCGCGCGCCTGATGCTGAAAGTCGAAATCGACAAAGCCGCCGAAACCGCCCGTTTGAGCAAAGAAGCCGAGAAGCTGCAAAAAGCCTTGGACAAACTCAACGCCAAACTCTCCAAACCCGGCTACACCGAAAAAGCCCCCGCGCATCTGGTGGAAAAAGACAAAGCCGATTTGGCGGAATTGGAGGCGAAAATGGCGAAGGTGCAGGCTACTTTGGAGAAGTTGAGAGGATAAACCTTTTCAGCAATCCAATAGGCTACCTGAAAATGCAATCTGCCACCGAGAAGTGAAAAATATGAAGCCTTATCTGAAAAGTTTCCTGCTAATTGTGTTCGGCCTGCCCCTGCTGATTGCCTGCCTGATGATTGCCGCCGCGCTGCTGAATGGTGATTTGTTTATGGATTTGTCTTCGCCCGAACACCGCCACTTTTATGCCAGCCTGCTGTTGCTATTGTGGCTGTACTGCCTGCCTGCGGTGGCCGCGTATATTTTGCTGGCGGTATGGCTGAGGCTTTGGCGCGGTTGGCGCGGAGCGGGCGTATCTGCCGCGTTAGGGTTTGCCTTGGCAATATCGTCTATCGTATTGGGTGAGATGTTTTGGGGCGACGGCTTCGTAGAATGGGGGCTGACCTTGGCCATCGGCACTATCTCGGCCTTTGCGGCAGCCGTCATGTCGCTCTGCCTGCCCAAAAGGCAATCCGTGGAATAATATTTGCCGGCATCACCGCAGTTTCAAAAAGTTTCTCCCGCTAACACCGACTTGCCAAAAGGATAAAAGGGGCTACCTGAAAAACACAGCTAGTATTTTCAGGTAGTCTTCTGTTATACAAGCCGCGCCGATAGGATTAAAATGCCGCTGGCAAAGCTATCGGCCAGATTGCGCGGCACGGCATAATCAAATAGAATGCTTAATCTAGAGCTAAAACCTAAATTGTGCCGTAAGCGCTTCGCCAACCAACAATTCTGGCTTTTCTCCCACTATATCAAGCTGCCTTTGGCAGCATTAAGGATACCCATGAGCAATTTCGTTCCACAAAACAGCTACTCCAAAGAAGAACTCTTAGCCTGCGGCCGCGGCGAACTTTTCGGCGCGGGCAACGCGCAGCTGCCGGTGCCCAATATGTTGATGATCGACCGCATCGTGAACATCAACAACACCGGCGGCAAATACGGCAAGGGCGAAATCATCGCCGAATTGGATATCCACCCCGATTTGTGGTTCTTCGGCTGCCACTTCATCGGCGATCCGGTAATGCCCGGCTGCCTGGGTTTGGACGCCATGTGGCAATTAGTAGGCTTCTTCCTGGGCTGGACGGGTGCGCCCGGCCGCGGCCGCGCCTTGGGCTGCGCCGAAGTGAAATTCACCGGCCAAGTATTGCCCAAACACAAGAAAATCACTTACCACATCCACATGAAGCGCGTAATGAACAGCAAGCTGGTGTTGGGCATTGCCGATGCGGAAATGAGCGTGGACGGCCATAAGATTTACGAAGGAAACGGTCTGCGCGTAGGTTTGTTTACCAGCACAGACGATTTCTAGCCAACGGGCTACCTGAAAACGCCGGCTTTAATTCAACAGAAGCTTCTGCGTTACTTTTCAGGTAGCCTACTTTCCTAACGGAGTTCATTATTATGAAACGAGTAGTCGTAACCGGTATCGGCATCGTGTCCAGCTTGGGCAACAACTGCCGCGAAGTGCTCGAATCGCTGCGCCAGCTCAAATCCGGCATCGCTTTTGATGAAAGCTACAGCGAAATGGGCTTGCGCTCGCACGTGGCCGGCAACATCAAAATCGACACCAAAGAGCATATCGACCGCAAAATCCTGCGCTTTATGGGCAACGCTGCAGCCTATGCCTATATCGCCATGAAAGAAGCCATCGCCCACGCCGGGCTCACCGAAGAACAGGTATCAAACGTACGCACCGGCATCGTGGCCGGCAGCGGCGGCGCCTCTTCCGCCTCGCAAGTGGAAGCAGCCGATACCTTGCGCGAAAGCGGCGTGAAGCGCATCGGCCCCTACGGCGTAACCAAAACCATGGCCTCCACTGTGGCCGCCTGCTTGGCTACCCCGTTTAAAATCAAAGGTGTGAACTATTCCATCAGTTCTGCCTGCTCCACTTCCGCCCACTGTATCGGCCACGCCGCCGAACTGATTCAGCTTGGTAAACAAGACATCGTGTTTGCCGGCGGCGGCGAAGAAGTATCGTGGCAGATGAGTTCCCTATTTGACGCCATGGGCGCATTATCGAGCAAATACAACGATACGCCCGAACAAGCCAGCCGTGCCTACGATGCCGACCGCGACGGCTTCGTGATTTCCGGCGGCGGCAGCATTTTGGTGATGGAAGAATACGAGCACGCCAAAGCGCGCGGCGCCAACATTTTGTGTGAACTCACCGGCTACGGCGCCACTTCCGACGGCCACGATATGGTACAGCCATCCGGCGAAGGCGCGGTGCGCTGCATGCAGATGGCACTGGCCCAGCACGGCGGCAGCGTGGACTACATCAATGCCCACGGCACATCCACCCCGGTTGGTGACACCAAAGAACTCGGCGCCATCCGCGAAACCTTTGAAGGCAAAGAAGTGCCACTCATCAGCTCCACCAAATCCCTATCCGGCCATGCGTTGGGCGCTGCCGGCTCAAACGAGGCGATTTACTCTATTCTGATGATGCTCAATGATTTCGTGTGTGCCAGCGCCAATGTGCTGAACTTAGATGAAAAAGCCGCCGGCCTGCCGATTGTGCGCGAAAACATCAGCAAAAAACTCAATGCCGTGATGTCGAACAGCTTCGGCTTCGGCGGCACCAATGCCACGCTGATTTTCAGCCGCGTGTAGTAAAGGCTACCTGAAAAACAGCCGGACCTGCTTTGAGGTTCGGCTGTTTTTATATGGTTTTTTCTGGCGTAAAAATCGGCAACTTCAGCATACCATATCCGTTTACCTGATAATGAGGCAAAGCATGCAACAGTGTTTGTAAAGTTTTTGCCAATTTTTTCAGGTAGCCTTGATAATTACCCAGCCTACCATTATCTTAGTAACGATAGATTTTTAAAAATACACTTGCTGATGTGATTTATTCTGATTTTTTGGTTAAGACGAGCCTTTTTGGCTAGATAATTTTGCCAAGCATGGTCAATAACTTGACCTTAATCAAGAAAATCAATAATCCGCATATTATGGGCTAGAGTTCTATAATAAACTGAATCAATACCCTGATCGTTAATAGGGAATTAATTATAAAAAACCACACAAAAATGTTGCCAACTACTTCGTCTGTACCAAGGGAGATCGCGATGATCAAGCATTCCAAACATTCTTCGCTAAATATTGCGTTAATACAGGCGCGCGAAGCGTTGATGACGCATTTTCGCCCGCTGCTCAACGAAATCGGCCTCACCGACCAGCAATGGCGTATCCTGCGCCTCTTGGCCGAAAACGGTACGATGGATTTCCAAGACTTGGCCCGCAGCGCCTGTATCCTGCGCCCCAGCCTTACCGGTATCCTTACCCGCCTGGAAAAAATGAAGCTGGTGGTGCGCCTGCGCCCGGCCAACGACCACCGCCGCGTTTACCTCAAGCTTACCGAAGAAGGCGAGCGTACCTTCAACGACTTTGTCGGCAAAATCGATGCCTGCTACGACGACATCGAAAGCCAGCTTTCTAAAGAAAAACTGGAACAGCTGCACGAATTGCTGAACCAAATGGCTGCTATTCATGTGGCCACAATGGCGCGGATGTAAGGCCTTACCGTATTCCGTAAAGGCTACCTGAAAACCTCTGTCCGGTTTTTCAGGTAGCCTTTTTCTATAGCCAAAGCACTTCGCTGCTTACTTTATATTGGCCTGCCTGCTACGGCTCACTACCGAGTAGGAAAAAATCATTGTTTTAGCTATAGGTAAGGCAGTTTCGCTTATAATCCTGCAATCAAAACAAATATGCCAAAGGCTACCTGAAAGAACCCAACCATGCTCAAACAACGAATCCTCACCGCCCTGGTTTTACTGCCGCTGATGCTCGGTATGCTGTTTGCCGCCGGCAGCAGCCTGTGGGCACTGTTTTCCGGCCTGATTGCCCTGCTCGCCCTGTGGGAATACAGCCGGCTATGCAGCATGCCAGAACAAATGCAGCGGCCTTATTTGGCCGGTACCGCGCTGTTTATGGTACTGGCGTGGAGTGGCGGTTGGCGGCTGCCAGCAGCAGCATGGGCAATCGTGCTCGCCTTCTGGCTGCTCGGCATGCCTGCCTGGCTGCGTTTCAAATGGCGTTTGCAGGCCGATTGGAAAGGTATGGCCGCCGGCTGGCTGCTGATGCTGCCTTTCTGGTTTGCCCTGCTGGAGCTGCGCCCCAACAGCCAATCCGCACTCCATCTCTTAGCTGTGATGATGCTGGTATGGATTGCCGACGTGTTTGCCTATGTATTCGGCCGGCTGTGGGGCAAACACAAACTGGCCCCCACCATCAGCCCTAGCAAAAGCTGGGAAGGCGTGTTTGGCGGACTGTTGTGCGTACTGGTGTATGCCTCATTGGCACGCGCTGTCGGCTGGTTCGGCTTCAATATTTCCTGGCTCGGCATCATGCTCACTGCCACTGTACTTACCTTCGTAGGCATCGGCGGCGACCTTTTGGAGAGCTGGTTTAAACGTGCTGCCGGCGTGAAAGACAGCAGCAATCTGCTTCCCGGCCACGGCGGGGTGTTCGACCGTGTGGATTCGCTGATAGCTGTGTTGAGCGTATATGCCGCCATCGGCATGTTGTTTGGCTGAATAGAAAAGGCTACCTGAAAAGTGTTGGCTTTGCGGAAACTTAGCTACGTTCACACTTCGCCTTCAGGTAGCCTTCCTGAGAAACTGCCTGTTTCTATGCTAAAATCCGCCCCCCTCAATATTTCAACCCCGAAAAACGGTTTCCCCTTTTAAATGAATATATTCTACGAAGAAAGCGGCCAATTCAAAGTGGCCGCCGTGGTGCAGAAAAACGATAGCACCTATCAGGTCACTACCCAGCATGGCAAACGCGCCAAAATCAAAGCCAACAACGTTTTCGTGGAATTCACCGAGCCGATGGACGCTTTCCTCGAACGTGCCCAAGCCGAAGCCGTACAAATTGATACCGACTTGTTGTGGGAATTTTGCGGCGAAGACGAATTCACCGCCCAAAACATCGCCGCCGACTACTTCGGCCATACCCCAAGCCAGCACGAACTAGCCGCCACCCTGATTGCGCTCTATGCCGCACCAATGTATTTCTATAAAAAAGGCAAAGGCGTATTTAAAGCGGCACCGGAAGACACCCTGAAGCAGGCACTGGCCGCCATCGAGCGCAAAAAACAGCAAGACGCACAAATAGCCGCTTGGGCGGAAGAATTAGCACAAGGCCGCCTACCTGCCGAAATCGCCACCGATTTACGCACCATCCTGCACAACCCAGACAAACAATCACTCACCTACAAAGCTTTCACCAAAGCCGCTGCCGAACTAAAAATTTCTGCCTACCAGCTGGCTCGGCAAACCGGCGGTGTCAACTCATTACCGCAATATCTGCTTGATGGCTTCTGCTGCAAACACTTCCCACAAGGCACCGCCGCACCGGAAATCGCCGTGCCTGCTATCCCCGAACTGCCAGATGCCGCCGATTTGCTCACGTTCTCCATTGATGATGCCGAAACCAGCGAAATTGACGATGCCTTATCGGTGCATGATTTGCCCAACGGCAGCAAACGTGTCGGTATTCACATCGCCGTGCCCACGCTGGCCATTGCCGAAAACAGCCCGATTGAAACCCTTATTAAACAAAGGCAAAGCACGGCTTACTACCCTGGCGGCAAAATCACCATGCTGCCGGATAACTGGATTAAAACCTTCAGCCTAGACGAAGGCAAACGGCCGGTATTGAGCCTGTATGTAGAAGTAGATGCCGATTTTCAGGTAGCCTCCACACCGCAAACCCGCCTCGAAAACCTAACCATCAAGCATAACCTGCGCATTCAAGACATCGAGCCGCACTTCAATGCCGACACCGGCCTCTCCGAGAACGAGCCCGTACAATTCCCCTGCCAACCGCAGCTGCGCTGGCTGTATCGCTTCGCCGTCGAACGCCAAAAGCAGCGCGACCGCTACGAAGAAAACCGCGCCCCGCAATACGATTACGGCATCGAATTCAATCCCGATGGCAGCGTGCGCATCAGCCGCCGCGAGCGCGGTTCACCCATCGATACGTTAGTATCTGAAATGATGATTCTGGCCAACAGCACCTGGGCGCAAATGCTGGATGAAAACGACCTGCCGGGTTTATTCCGTGTACAAACCAGTGGCAAAGTACGCATGAGCACCCAATCCGAGCCACACATCGGCATGGGTGTGGCGCATTACGGCTGGTTCACCTCCCCATTACGCCGCGCTGCCGACTGCATCAACCAGCTTCAGCTGCTTAGTTTGATCGATTCCAAGCTATCACCGCGTTTCCAAAAAAACGACAGCAACCTGTTTGCCGCCTTACGCGACTTCGATGCAACCTATACTGCCTATGCCGACTTCCAACGCCAAATGGAGGCTTACTGGAGCTTAATATATCTGGAACAAGAACAATGCCGCGAGCTGACCGCCGTATTGCTGAAAGAAGATCTGGTGCGTATTGATGGTTTGCCACTGGTCAACCGTGTGCACGGTATACCGATCGACATTCAGCCTAAAACCCGCATGAAACTGGCCATTACTCAGTTGGATGCCGAGCAGCAGTTATTATCTTTGAAATATCTGAATGTATTGCCGCCTAAACCAGCTGCTTAAATGATAGTGTACTGGCTCAATACAACAACGGCTTATTTCCACTATTCTCTGCGGACAAAGCAGGCAAATAATCGATTTATCCACAAACAGCCAATTAGCCCAGCCATTATTCCACAATAATCTACAGTCGAACGGCAACCAAACAACAAGGTTTACTTATCCTATCTAAATGGTTTTAATTAATTTTCTGGATAATCCACTATTTCTGTACTGCTCCAATATAAACAACAAAAAATAAATTAGAAACTAGATATAAAAACGACTTGGCTCAACCTACCCCGGTATTAAATTTCAAACTTCGTAATTTAAAAATATCATGCAAAACCCTCTTCACAATAAAAGCGATATTGCAGTTATCGGTTTGGCCGTTATGGGACAAAACTTGATTCTGAATATGAACGATCACGGTTTCCAAGTGAGTGCCTACAACCGCACGGCGGCTAAAACTGAGCAATTCCTTAATGGCCCAGCCAAAGATACAAAAATTATCGGTGCCTACAACTTGGAAGAACTAATCGGCCAATTGAAGCAGCCCCGCAAGGTGATGCTGATGGTGCAGGCCGGACAGGCAGTAGACGAGTTGATTGCGCAGTTGGTACCGCACTTGGATAAAGGTGACATCATCATCGATGGTGGCAATGCCCATTATCCCGATACCGAACGGCGTACTGCTGAGCTGGCTGACCAAGGTATTTTATTTATAGGCACCGGTATTTCCGGCGGTGAAGAAGGCGCGCGCCATGGGCCGTCTATCATGCCTGGCGGCAATCCAAAAGCTTGGCCGGCAGTAAAGCCGATCTTGCAGGCAGTAGCCGCCAAAACGACCAGTGGTGAGATATGTTGTCACTGGGTGGGCAAAAACGGTGCTGGTCATTTTGTGAAAATGGTACACAACGGCATCGAATACGGCGATATGCAGCTTATCTGCGAAGCCTACCAGTTTATGAAAGACGGCCTGGGTATGAACCATACCGAAATGCAGGCTGTTTTTGCCGAATGGAATAAGACCGAACTTAATAGTTATCTGGTTCAAATTACTGCCGATATTTTGGGCATAAACGACGTAGACGGCACACCGCTGGTAGAAAAAATCCTCGATCGTGCCGGTCAGAAAGGCACCGGGAAATGGACCGGTATCAATGCCTTGGATTTAGGCACGCCGCTCACGCTGATTACCGAAGCAGTGTTTGCTCGCTGTATTTCCGCCCTAAAAACCCAACGGGTGCAGGCTGCAACGGTTTTCGGGCATAAAATCGAGCCGGTGGCCGGAAATCGGGAAGAATGGCTGGCTGCTTTGCGCCAAGCATTGCTGGCTTCCAAAATTATTTCTTATGCTCAAGGCTTTATGCTGATGCGTCAGGCCAGTGAGCATTACGGCTGGGATTTGGATTATGGGAATACTGCTTTGTTATGGCGCGAAGGCTGCATCATCCGTAGCGCGTTTTTAGGCAATATCCGCGATGCCTATGCCGCCAATCCGGATTTGGTGTTCCTTGGCAGCGATGCCTATTTCAAAAACCTGTTGCAGCAGGCCATGCCGGGCTGGCGCAAAGTGGCTGCTGCCGCGATGCAGCATGGTTTGCCGATGCCCTGCACCGTATCCGCCCTCTCCTTCCTCGACAGCTACACCTGCGGCCGCCTGCCCGCCAACCTGTTGCAGGCGCAACGCGACTACTTCGGCGCCCACACCTATGAGCGCATCGATCGGCCGGAAGGCGAGTTTTTCCACACCAACTGGACAGGTACCGGCGGCGATACCGCTTCCACCGCCTACAATGTTTGAGGCTACCTGAAAGCTGATGTAGCTTTAGTAGTAATCCAAAATTAAAGGCTACCTGAAAACCTTTTGCTGGTTTTCAGGTAGCCTTATTATAGTGGATTAAAATAAAAATGAGACAAGGCGGCGAGCCGCAAGGCGTACAGGTAGTACGTCAAGGCGAGCCAACGCCGTATCATTGCGATTTTAATCCACTATATCTGCTTGCCGGTTTATGCCGCAGCCGGCAGGGCGTGGAAAGCGGCGGGCAGGTTTTGGTTATGTGGGAAAGTGACCCATTCATAGCTTTCCGGATCGGCGAGAATGGCGCGTAATAAGGCGTTATTGATGGCGTGGCCGGATTTGTGGCCTTCGAATGCGCCGATTATCGGCGCACCGATTACATATAAATCGCCCACGGCATCGAGGATTTTGTGGCGCACAAATTCGTCGGGGTAGCGCAGACCTTCGGGATTGAGTACATCGTTGTCATCGATTACCACGGCATTGCTCAAGTTGCCGCCCAAGCCCAGGCCGTGTGCACGCATCATTTCCACTTCCTGCATGAAGCCGAAGGTGCGGGCGCGGGCGATTTCTT
>CAUPYH010000068.1:0-9311 GCA_963515595.1 uncultured Eikenella sp.
AGAGCATCGAAGAATTGCGCCACTACCGCCAAACCTTCCTGCGCCTGCCCGAAGCAAACGAAACAAACCAAGAGGCTACCTGAAACAGACGCGGCGAAGCTTCTGCGAAGCCGCGACAGCCCGCCCGTTTGGATTCCGTTGGAGCTTACGCTTTCAGGTAGCCTTCCCCCATGTTTTCAGGTAGCCCCTTAACCCTTATTTAAAAAAACTATGTTCCGCAAACTCCTCCTTCCCACCCTCGCCGCCCTGCTGCTGGCCGCCTGCGCCGCCAAGCCTTCGTATCAGCCGCCCGTGCTCGTCCAGTCCGTGAGGGCGCCTTATCCACCCCGGCTGGAAGAAGAAGGCATCAGCGGCCATGCCAGAGTACAGATGCGCATCGACACCGAAGGTAAGGTTCGCGCCGTGAGAGTGCTCTCCGCCACCCACCCATTATTCGCCCGTTCTGCCGAACGTGCCGCCTCGCGATTCCTCTTCACGCCGGCCAAGCGCAACGGGCAACCGGCGGAATCCTCCGTTATCCAAACCTTCAGGTTTATCTCCCCTCTGGCAACCGCTGACACTCCGGAAACCGCCCAACCGCCCCGCCCACCCCTTCCCACACGCTAAACCCACCATGCTCCCCACCTCCCTCCCCGCCTGTCAAGCCCTGGCCGAACACCGCCGCGCCACCGCGCATTTGCACCTGCGCGAGCGCTTCGCCGCCGAGCCAAACCGTTTCGAACGCATGCACGCCGAACTCAACGGCCTGCTGCTCGACTACAGCAAAAACCTCATCGGCGAAGACACCCTCGATTTGCTCTGCCGCCTGGCCGACGAATCCGGCGCGGCCGAACTGCGCCGCCAAATGTATGCCGGCGGAAAAATCAATCTGAGCGAACACCGCGCCGTGCTGCACACCGCCCTGAGGCTACCTGAAAATGCCGCCCCCGTGTATGTGGACGACATCAATATCGTGCCGCAGGTACACGCCGAACTAAACCGCGCCCTCGATTTCGCCGAACGCCTGCAAAACGGCACGCACACAGGCTGCACCGGATTGCCTATCCGCGACGTGGTGAACATCGGCATCGGCGGCTCGGATTTGGGCCCGCGCATGGTGGCGCAAGCCCTCGCGCCCTACCGGCAAAACCTGAACGTGCACTTCGCCGCCAATCTCGACAGCGCCGATTTAGACGGCATCCTGCGCCGCGTAGCGCCCGAAACCACGCTGTTTATCGTGGCCAGCAAATCCTTCCGCACCCCCGAAACCCTGCTCAACGCCCAAGCCGCGCGCCGCTGGTTTCTGCAATCCGGCCGCAGCGAAGCCGACATCGCCCGGCACTTCGCCGCCGTATCGGCCAATGTGGCCGCCGCCGCCGAATTCGGCATCGCCCCGCAAAACGTGTTCGGCATGTTCGACTGGGTGGGCGGGCGCTATTCCGTGTGGTCGGCCATCGGCCTGCCTGTGATGTGCGCCATCGGCCGCGAACATTTCCGCGAATTCCTGCGCGGCGGACACGATATGGACGAACACTTCCTGCACGCCCCGTGGCGGCGCAACATCCCCGCCCTGCTCGCCCTCATCGGCATCTGGCAGCAAAACTTCTGCGGCAGCACCAGCCACATCGTTATCCCCTACAGCCACGGCCTGCGCCGCCTGCCTGCCCACCTCCAGCAGCTCGATATGGAAAGCAACGGCAAAAGCCGCAACCGCCACGGCAAGCCCGTGGATTTCGCCACCGGCGCCGCCATTTGGGGCGAAGCCGGCGTCAACTGCCAGCACGCCTTCTTCCAGCTCATCCATCAAGGCACACAGGTGATTCCCGTCGATTTCATCGTCCCCCTCAACGGCGAAGGGGCAGACGACGGCCGCCACCTCCGGCTCGTGGCCAACTCCTTCGCCCAAGCCGAAGCCCTCATGCGCGGCAAAAGCGAAGCCGAAGCCCGCGCCGAAACAGTCGGACAAGGGCTACCTGAAAACGAACAAGCCGCCCTCGCCAGCCAGCGCAGCTTCCCCGGCAACCGCCCCAGCAACACCATCCTCATCGAACGCATCACGCCCTACACCCTCGGCCTGATTCTCGCCATGTACGAACACAAAGTCTTCATGCAGGGCGCCGTGTGGGGCATCAACTCCTTCGACCAATGGGGCGTGGAATACGGCAAAGAACTCGCCCAAACCATCCTGCCCGAACTGCAAGGCGCCGCCCCCGCCGGGCACGACGCCTCCACTGCCGCCCTGATCCGGCGCTATCGGCAGCAGATGGGCAACAAACAGCCGTAACGGCCAAAGAGAAGGCTACCTGAAAACCAAGCGGGCATTTTCAGGTAGCCTTTTTCTTTGCTGCGGGCGAATACTTCTCTCTTTTGTGTTTGCGACCAATCAAAATATTACAGGCTGGTAAACCGAATGCCGTTCACACCTATAACAAAGCAAGCCAACGCCATATCGGACATTCAGTCAATCCGCCATACCTGCCAATATAGTGAATTAAATTTAAACCAGTACAGCGTTGCCTCGCCTTGCCGTACTATCTGTACTGTCTGCGGCTCGCCGCCTTGTCCTGATTTTTGTTAATCCACTATACCAACGCATTTTTCAGGTAGCCTGCCCTGCCAACCCGCTATAATTCCCTCTCCTCCCCTTTCGGAACCCCATCATGACCACAACTTGGCACAACGGCTGGTGGCAGGGCGCGGTGCATTGCCCTTCGCCCAACTTCTCGCCCCGCCCCGCCGGCGAAACCGTTTCGTTGGTGGTGCTGCACAACATCTCCCTACCGCCCTTCGAATACGGCGGCAGCGCCATCCGCGATTTGTTTACCAACCGCATCAACCCGCAGGCACACCCCTTCTTCCCGCAGCTGGTGGATTTGCGCGTGTCCAGCCATTTTTTGATTGAACGCAGCGGGCAGGTGGTGCAGTTTGTGTCGGGCAACGACGCGGCGCACCACGCCGGCGTGTCGCAATATCGCGGCCGCAGCGGCTGCAACGCTTTTTCGCTCGGCATCGAGATGGAAGGCTGCGATTTCGAACCTTTCACCGAGGCGCAATACCAAGCCCTACTTCCGCTGCTGCACAGCATGGCGGCACACTACCCCATCGAAGCCGTAACCGGCCACCAACACATCGCCCCAGGCCGCAAAAGCGACCCCGGCCACTTCTTCGACTGGCCGCGCCTGGTCGCCGCAGGCGTGGTGCTGGCGGAAGGGATAATAGATGGACAAAACGCCCCGGCTGCCGCCGCAATACAGGCTACCTGAAAACCCTCATAGCTTTTCAGGTAGCCTTCGCCAACCCGGCAGCCGCAAACTTCGTAGCATCGGCCTGATCCCCGCGCGTTTGCACAACCCAAGGCTACCTGAAAAATGATGTCTTGCCGTAGCCAAGGCTGAGTTTTAACTGCGTTGAAGCTTACGCTTTCAGGTAGCCTTCGGTTTACCCTTCCCAATCCTCCAAGGCCAGCGGCCCGTTTTCCTTCACTTCCTCCATCACCACATAGCTGCGGCTTTCCACGGCGGAGGGCAGTTGCAGCAGGATTTTGCCGAGCATGTCGCGGTAGGCGGACATATCTTGCAGGCGCACTTTGATCAGGTAGTCGTATTCGCCAGACACGAGGTGGCATTCGAGGATTTGCGGGATTTTCAGCACTTCGCGGCGGAATTCTTCAAAAATATCGCCGGATTTGGAATGCAGTTTGATTTCCACAAACACCAGCAAGCCGTAGCCCAAGCGGGCGGGGTTGAGGCGGGCATGGTAGCCGCTGATGTAACCGTCGCGCTCCAATCGGCGCACACGTTCGGTTACGGGGGTGGCGGAAAGGCCGACGCGTTCGGCCAGCTCGGTCATGCTCAGGCGGGCATTTTCCTGCAAGAGCTTGAGGATGTGGAGGTCGATGCTGTCGGCTTCTTTGAAGGTGGGGCGGTTGGGCATGGGCTTCTCCTATCATTATCGTGGTTGAAATAAGAATGCTGCTGCGTTGCCTGGCCGTACGTGGGAGCCGTCTGCGACCAGTCGCTTCGTCCCATTCTTATTTTAATCCGCTTATGAAAGCGCTTCTCTGTAGTTTTAAACAAAGGCTACCTGAAAGGTTTCAGGTAGCCTTTGCTTTCTCTAGGGTCTGTTAACATTTAATTTTCCAAATGGATTTTGGCCCCAAGGCGGCAGATTCAAGGCGGAAACCGCAGCAAGGTTGGATGCCTTGTGAGGATTTCCAAAGTGGAAGATGCTGCCTTGGGGGCAAAAAGACACGGAAACTATTCAGTGTCGACAAACCCTACATCCTGCGCTTATTGCTCGCGGGTTTGATCCAGCAGGGCTTTCATAGAAAGGCGAACACGGCCGCGGTCATCCACTTCCAGCGCTTTCACGCGCACGTTTTGACCGACTCTGAGATAGTCGTTCACGTCTTTCACGCGCTCGTGGGCGATTTGGCTGATGTGCACCAGGCCGTCTTTTCCGGGCATCACGGATACGATGGCGCCGACATTGTTGTCCAAAATCTTAATCACCACGCCGTTGTACACCTGGCCCACTTCCACTTCGGCCGTGATTTCTTCGATGCGTTTGCGGGCGGCTTCCACGGCTTCCACATTCACGGCGGCGATGGTGATGGTGCCGTCGTCTTCAATGTTGATTTCGGTGCCGGTTTCGGCGGTGAGGGCGCGGATGGTTTCGCCGCCCTTGCCGATAACGTCGCGGATTTTGTCTTGGTTAATCTTCATGGTAAAGAGGCGCGGCGCGTGCTGCGAGAGCTCCTGCGGGCCGGCCACGGCGGCTTTCATCTGCTCGAGAATGTGCAGGCGGGCTTCTTTGGCCTGTGCCAGGGCAATCTGCATGATTTCTTTGGTGATGCCTTGGATTTTGATATCCATCTGCAGAGCGGTAACGCCTTCGGTGGTCCCGGCCACTTTGAAGTCCATATCGCCGAGGTGGTCTTCGTCGCCTAAGATGTCGGTGAGCACGGCGAATTTGTTGCCTTCCAAAATCAAGCCCATGGCAATACCGGCCACGTGGGCTTTGAGCGGCACGCCGGCGGAGAGCAGGCTTAAGCAGCCGCCGCACACGGAGGCCATGGAAGAAGAGCCGTTGGATTCGGTGATTTCAGACACCACGCGCATGGTGTAGCTGAATTCTTCGGGCGAGGGCAGCACGCCGAGCAGGGCGCGTTTGGCCAGGCGGCCGTGGCCGATTTCGCGGCGTTTGGGCGCACCCATGCGGCCGCATTCGCCGGTGGAATAGGGCGGGAAGTTGTAGTGCAACATGAAGCGATCGGTGTATTCGCCGCTCAAGGCATCAATGATTTGCTCGTCGCGCTGGGTGCCGAGGGTGGCCACGGCCAGGGCTTGGGTTTCGCCGCGCGTGAAGAGGGCGGAACCGTGGGTGCGCGGCAGCACGCCGGTTTGGATGTTGATGGGGCGCACGGTGCGGGTGTCGCGGCCGTCGATACGCGGCTGGCCGGCCAGAATCTGGCTGCGTACTACATTGGCTTCCAAGTGTTTGAAAATGCCTTTGATTTGGTTGGCAGCGAGGGTGTCGGTGTCTTCCGTAATCAGCGCGGCTTCCACGGCGGCCCAGGCTTCGTCCAGCTTGGCGGTGCGTGCCTGTTTTTGGCGGATTTTGAAGGCTTCGGCCACAGTTTGCCCGGCAATTTCCTGCACTTTGGCCACCAGGGCGGCATCGGTTTCGGGCGCTTTCCAGTCCCACACTTCGGGGTTGATCGCATCGGCCAGCTCGTTGATGGCGCGGATAACGGCCTGCATTTCATTGTGGCCGTATACCACGGCGCCGAGCATCACGTCTTCGGGTAGGATTTGGGCTTCGGATTCCACCATCAGCACGGCTTGCGCGGTGCCGGCCACCACCAAATCCAGCTGCGATTTGGCCAGCTGGGTTTTGGTCGGGTTCAGCACGTATTCGCCGTTCAGGTAGCCCACGCGGGCGGCACCGATGGGGCCGGCGAAAGGCACGCCGCTCAACACCAGCGCGGCAGAAGCGCCGATCATGGCGGGGATGTCGGAATCGATTTCCGGATCAACCGATACCACCGTGGCCACGATTTGGATGTCGTGGAAGAAGCCTTCGGGGAACAGCGGGCGGATGGGGCGGTCGATCAGGCGGCTGGTGAGGATTTCTTTTTCGCTCTGTTTGCCTTCGCGCTTGAAGAAGCCGCCAGGAATTTTGCCTGCGGCATAGGTGCGCTCCAGATAATCCACGGTGAGCGGGAAGAAATCCTGCCCGGCTTTCACTTCTTTGTTAGCAGTAACGGCTACCAGCACCACGGTTTCGCCCATGGATACTTTCACCGCACCCGCAGCCTGGCGGGCGATTTCGCCGGTTTCGATGGTTACGGTGTGCTGGCCGTATTGGAAGGATTTGACGTGTTTGTTAAACATTAAGATTCCTTTAGAAGAAGGCCGCTGCCGCTAAAACACTAAACATAAGCCCGCATGGGCGCAGGCACATGGTTAGGGTTTCAGACAGGCAGGGCAGGTTGGAAATAAAACAAAGGTTTGAGGCTACCTGAAAGCGTAGCCCGAAACCGGCGCGCATTCTAACACGCTGCCGGAACGATTGCACCGTATATAGCTAAAACAATTATTTTTTCTTGCCAAGCGACGAGTTGCAAGCAGCGTGTAATACCGCAAGATGAGGTAGAGCCGCATAAATAAAAAGTGTTTGGGCTATCAATCAAGATAATTTGTTTTTCAGGTAGCCTCAACCATACAGGCTACCTGAAAGCGAGAGTTTCAACGAAGTTAAAATCCAAGCCTTTCTATTAAGCCAAATCATCCGCCCTGCGCTAAAATACTGCCCTTTCCCACTCATCCTTTATTTATCCACCATGCCCCTTATCCCATCTCGGCTCAAATGGCTTTCCGCGCGCGTGCTGGCCGCGCTGCCGATGCTGGTTAGCGTATGCATAGCCGTGCTGGCCGTTTGGTATTGGCAGAAGCCGCTGATGTGTATGCCGTTGGTGCTCGGCGTGATTGCCGGCGGCCTGGTGGATTTAGACAACCGCCTCACCGGCCGCATCCAAAACCTGCTCTCCACCATTGCCGCCTTCAGCGTTTCCTCGCTCACCGTGCAGTTTACGTTCGGCCAGCCACTGCTGTTTCTGCCCGCGATGACGCTGCTCACTTTCGTGTTTACCCTGTCCGGCGCCATCAGCCTGCGCTACCGCACCATCTCCTTCGGCACGCTGGTGGTGGCACTCTACACCATCCTCACCATCAACCACAGCATGGTTTGGTATGCCAACACCCTGCTGATTTTGTGCGGTACGCTGCTCTACAGCGGCAACACCCTGCTGCTACACCTTATCCTGCCGCACCGCCCCGTGCAAGACAGCATGGCTGCCGCCTACACCGAACTTGCGGGCTATCTAGACATCAAAGCCCAATTCTTCGACCCCGACGACACCGACCAGCTCGAGCAGCGGCAAATCGCACTGGCCATGCAAAACGGCAAAGTGATTGCCGCCTTCAACCAAGTGCGCAGCGCCTTGTTTTACCGCATGCGCGGCCAGCACCGCCACCCGCGCACCGCCCGCATGCTGCACTACTACTTTGCCGCGCAAGACATCCACGAGCGCGCCAGCTCCAGCTACATCGGCGAATACCGCCGTTTTGTGGCCGAGCTCAGCCACAGCGACCTCATCTTCCGCATCCAGCGGCTGATCGAATGGCAGGCGCAGGCCTGCCGCGATGTGGCGCACAGCCTGCAACGCGGCAGCACGGTGCCGGACAATGCCAAGCTGGACAAACTGGCCGCAGGCATCCGCCGCTCGCTCCAACACCACCAAGCCACCCAAGCCGATAAGAGCCCGCGCAGCCTGCGCCGCCTCATCGACAACCTCTACGGCATCAACTACCAGCTCACCCACCTGGCCGGCGAGCAAGCAGACTACACCGAAGCCAGCGAGCAAACCCGCATCGTGCGCGAAGATGCCGGCAGCTGGCGCAGCCATCTCAATATCCTGCGCCGCCACCTCAGCTTCGAATCCGGCGTATTCCGCCACGCCGTGCGGCTTTCCATTGTGGTGTTCCTCTGCATCGCCTTAGTGGAAAGCCTCAAGCTGCCCATGGGCTACTGGGTGCTGCTCACTGCCGTATTCGTGTGCCAGCCCAACTATTCCGCCACCAAAAGCCGCCTTATCCAGCGCGTGGTCGGCACGATGGCCGGCGTGGCCGTCGGCTCGCTGCTGCCTTATTTCACCCCCTCACTCGCCACCCAGCTGGCAGTGGTGGCTGTTTCCAGCACCCTGTTTTTCTTCTTCCGCACCAATAAATACAGCTACTCCACCTTCTTCATCACCATCCAAGCCATCACCAATCTCTACATCGCCGGCCTGCACGGCATCGACGCCCTGCCTTGGCGGCTGCTCGACACCATCGTCGGCTGCGTGCTGGCCTGGTGGGCCGTATCCATGCTCTGGCCCGACTGGCACTACCTTTCCCTCGCCCGCACCGCCCAACGTGCCCTCGCCGGCAACGCAGGCTACCTGAAAAGCATCACCGACCAGCTCCAGCACGGCGGCCAGTGCGACGATGCCGCCTACCGCATCGAACGCCGCCGCGCCCACGAACGCGCCGCCCAACTGAGCAGCACCCTTTCCGACATGTCCGGCGAGCCGAAAAAATACGCCGCGCACCTGCCCGGCGGCTTCACCCTGCTCAAAACCGTTTACGCCATCAACGGCTATATCTCCGCCCTCGGCGCCTACCGTAGCCGCCTCAACCCCGGCCAAATCGAGCCCGATTTCAACGCCGCCTTCGCCCGGGCCGCTAATGAAACCGCCGGCCTGCTCGAACAACTGCCCAGCCTGACCGAAGCCGAATTTCAGGTAGCCTACAGCGCCCTGCGCCAACAGCTCACCGCCCTGCGCCCCGACAATAGCGCCAGCCCCCACGCCCACACCCTCTGGCAGCAGCTCTCCCTAATCGTCAAACTCCTGCTCCCCGCCTACCAAGCCTTGCAAGATGCGGATGACACCCAAACCGAAACGCAGCAGGCAGCCGCAGCGGGCACCAGCGGTTAGGCAATGCTTCGCGCCCCAAAAGGCTACCTGAAAGCGCAAGCTTCAACGGAGTTAAAGCGATGTCTTGGCGTAGCCAAGGCTGAGTTTCTGCGTAGCTAAAACGAAACATAGTGGAGTTTCTGCGAAGCCAGAACACAGCAGATTTTTATGCAATGAAGTGCCACTACAACGCAGTTAAAACGCGGCTTCCATCGGAGGCCACGTTATAGAGTTTTCAAGTAGTTTGCACCGGTAGCTCGGCCATGCTATCCCGCATCATGCAGCTATTCAAACACTCGCCCAAGCAAAAGGC
>CAUPYH010000069.1:0-9220 GCA_963515595.1 uncultured Eikenella sp.
GCAAACCTGCCAAAGGCTACCTGAAAACTTGGCCTCGCAGAAACTCAGCTTCCGGCAGAAACTCCATTTCAACTTCGTTGAAGCCGCGCTTTCAAGTAGCCTGCTGTTCTGCATCGTCATTTAATAATCGCAACATCTTCTTTATACAGCAAATAACAAGGTTTTCCCCACGATGGATTATGATGCCCTACGGGCTGCCTCTCCTGTATCTAAGAATACTCAATTTCGCCATAACAGATTATAAAGCAAAGTATTTCAGCTATTGCCACACCAGCCTCTAAGGCTACCTGAAACCTCTCCGCCACATCCTACTACCACCACCCCGCCACACCCTACCTCAAACGGCATATTTCGCGTATCATTAGCCCGTCTTAATTTTCATTATGATGGGTTAAAACCGGCAAAGAGAAACGCGGCCAAACTGCGTTGCTCAGATTGCAATCCGCCATACCAACCCAAGAAGCTCAAGAGGAGCCCCAGCATGAGCCTGCCGACCCCCGTTTTGCGCCTGCAAGACAGTGCCCGCCAACAGAATTTTGCAGAAGATTTCCTCCCCTTCCTTGCCAGCTATTATCGCCAGGCCGACTTTGCCGACCTAGCCAGCTATAGCGACACCGAACTATTATCTGCCGCCGATTCCCACCGCAAGCTTGCCCAAGAGCCCCGTGCTGCCGGCAAAGCCGTGGTGCGCGTTTCGCCCACTGGTGACACTGTGCAGCACACGCTGGTGGAAATTGTAGCCGACCACCTCCCCTTCTTGCTCGATTCCCTGTTGATGCTGCTCAACCGTGAGCAGCGTGCGCCTTTGGCCGTGTTGCATAGCGCATGGCAGGTAAAACGCAATGCAGACGGCAAAACTGCCACTCTCGAAGAAGCTGCCAAAGAAAGCAGCGCACAGGAAACATTGGTGGCCGTATATCTGGAAGGCGGCGAGGCCGCACAGGACCAAAAACTGGCCGAGCAAATCCGCAGCCTCTTAGCCGAATTGGGCACAATTGTGGAAAGCGAACACAAACTGCGCGGCCAGCTTTTGCTGGTTAACCAGATGATTCTGAACGAAGGCCGCAGCCAAGATGCGGAAATCGTTTCCTTCCTCAGCTGGCTGGCCGACCGCCATTTCCTCCTGATGGGCTTCTGCGAATACGATTTGGTCAACCATTCCGGCAGCCCGCGCCTGCAGGCCAAAGCCAACACTGCGCAAGGCATCCTCGCTGGTAACAGCAATCTGATTGCCGATGATTTTGCCGCCCTCTCCGATGCCGACAAAAAACAATGGCTGCGCCACAACCGCCTGCTGCTCAACAAATCGCAGCAGCGCAGCCGTATCCACCGCCCGGCCTATCTTAACCAAGTCAGCATCCAAAAACTCAACGCCAACGGCCAAGTTGTCGGCCAATGGTGTTTCATCGGTCTCTACACCGCCACCGCCTACACAGACAGCATCTGGAACATCCCCGTACTGCGCGACAAAGCCGAACATGTGCTGAAACACTTTGATTTTGCCGATGGTAGCCATCAAGAGCACAACCTGCGCCACCTGCTGCAAACCTACCCGCGCGACGAACTGTTTGAATCCGGCAGCGAAGAGCTGGCTGAAGTCGCATCAGGTTTGCTTGCACTCGCCCAGCGCCCGCGCGTGCGCCTGTTTGCCCGCAGCGATGTATTCAAGCGCTACGTTTCCGTTCTGTGCTATCTGCCCAAAACGCAATTCAACAGCCAACTGTGCCAGCGCATTGCAGGCTACCTGAAAACCACCCTGGCCGCCGAAAGCTGCGAATACGCCGTGCAACTGACCGACGACAACCCGCTCGCCTGCATTCAATTCCTGTGCCTTACCGATGCCGGCAAACTGCCCGCCTTTACCCGCAGCGAGCTGGAGCAACACATTGCCAATCTGGCAAGCAATGCCGAAGCCGCGCCGCAACTCGAAGCCGAACAGAAAAAACAGCCCGAAGCCAAACAAAAAACCAAGGCCAAAGCCGCATCTGCCGCCCACGAAGACGACGCCGCCTTCTCCGCCGCCTACCGCGAAGCCTTCAGCCCCGATCAGGCGATTACCGACCTCAAACACGCCGAACTCCTCAACGACGACCACGAGCTGGTTACCGTCTTCTCCGAGCAGGAAAACCCGGCCGCGCCCTACGCGCTGCGCCTCTACACCCCGCAAATCAGCCCGCCGCTGTCGCAAACCCTGCCCATTATCGGGAACATGGGTTTCGACGTGCATACCGCCGTGCCCTATATCCTGCACACCGAAAACAGCGCCGTCGGCCTGAACTATTTCTCCCTCAAGCCCAATGTGCCTGTCTACGCCCAAGCCGATGGCTGCGATGCTTTGGGAAGCGAACTGCCCGCGCTGTTTGCCGAAGTATGGGCAGGCCGTGTGGAAAACGACCGCTTCAACGCCCTCGTGCTCTCCGCCGGCATCACTTGGCGCAACAGCGTGCTGCTGCGCGCCATCGCCAAATACCTGAAACAGGCCACCCTGCCGTTCTCGCAAGAGCGCATCGAGCAAACCCTCCTCCGCCACGGCGCCATCGCCGCCAAACTGGTGGAACTGTTTGCCGCCCGCCTGCATCCTGAAGAAGCCGATGAAAACCGTGCGTTGATGATTAACAGCGAACTCACCGGTCTCTTGGCCGACGTGCCCTCGCTGGACGAAGAGCGCATCATCAACGCCTTCCGCTCCGTGATTTTGGCCGTGTGCCGCACCAACTTCTGGCAAACCGACAAAGAAGGCGGCCTGAAATCCGAAATCAGCCTGAAAATCAAATCCAAAGACATCCCCTTCCTGCCCAAGCCGCTCCCGCTGTTTGAAATTTGGGTGTACAGCCCGCGCGTGGAAGGCACTCATCTGCGCGGCAGCAAAGTGGCGCGCGGCGGCCTGCGCTGGTCTGACCGGTTCGACGACTTCCGCACCGAAGTGCTGGGCCTGGTGAAAGCACAGATGGTGAAAAACGCCGTCATCGTGCCCAGCGGCTCCAAAGGCGGTTTCGTGTGCAAACAACTGCCCGATGCCGCTACCGACCGTGAAGGCTACCTGAAAGAAGGCATCGCCTGCTATAAGATTTTCATCAACGCCCTGCTCGACCTCACCGACAACCGCACCGCCGAAGGCATCGAACCGCCGCAGCAAGTGCACCGCCGCGACGGCGACGACCCCTATTTGGTAGTGGCTGCCGACAAAGGCACCGCCTCCTTCTCCGACACCGCCAACGCCCTCTCCGCCGAACACGGTTTCTGGCTGGACGACGCTTTCGCCTCCGGCGGCAGCGCGGGCTACGACCACAAAGGCATGGGCATCACCGCACGCGGTGCGTGGGAATCGGTAAAACGCCATTTCCGCCATTTGGGTAAAGACATCCAAAACGAAGACTTCACCGTAGTCGGCATCGGCGACATGGGCGGCGACGTATTCGGCAACGGCATGCTGCTGTCCGAGCATATCCTGCTCAAAGCCGCCTTCAACCACCGCCACGTCTTCATCGATCCGAATCCCAGCGCCGCCAAGAGCTTTGAAGAGCGCAAACGCCTGTTCCAAAGTGGCGGCGGTTGGGAAAAATACAGCCGTGCACAGATTTCGCAGGGTGGCGGCGTGTATGAACGCAGCGCCAAGTCCATCGAGATTACGCCCGAAGTGAAAGCCTGGCTCGGCATCGAAGCCGACAGCCTCACCCCCAACGAGCTCATCCGCGAGCTGCTCAAAGCCGACGTGGAACTGATCTACAACGGCGGTATCGGCACCTACATCAAAGCCGCTTCCGAAAGCCATGCCGACGTGCGCGACAAAGCCAACGACGAAGTGCGCGTGAACGGCGGCGAAATGCGCGCCAAAGTATTGGGCGAAGGCGGCAACCTCGGCGCCACCCAGCTGGGCCGCATCGAATTCTGGCAAAACGGCGGCCGCTGCTGCACCGATGCCATCGACAACTCCGCCGGCGTAGACTGCTCCGACCACGAAGTAAACATCAAAATCCTGCTCGGCGAAGCCGTTCGCGCCGAACGCCTAACGCTGGAAGAGCGCGACGAATTGCTCCGGGACATGACCAACGAAGTGGCGCAACTGGTGTTGCAAGACAACTATCTGCAAACCCAAGCCCTCTCCGTTGCCCAGCTCAACCCGGCAGGCTACCTGAAAATCGCTGCCGCGCTCATCCGCTATCTGGAAGAAAACGCCGGCCTCGACCGCGCCGTGGAATTCCTGCCGGACGAAACCGAAATTAAACGCCGCGCCGAAGCCGGGGAAGGCCTGAGCAACCCGGAAATTGCAGTATTGCTGTCCTACAGCAAAATGCACTGCCAAGACAACCTCTTGGGCAGCGACCTCCCCGACGATCCCAACTTCCTGCCCGCGCTTATCCGCTATTTCCCCGCCCCGCTCCAACAGCAATACGGCAGCGAAATGCAGCAGCACTACCTGCGGCGCGAAATCATCGCCAACCAGCTGGCCAACCGCGTCATCAACCGCATGGGTATGCACTTCATCCAGCGTTGCAGCGAAGAAAACCAAGCTTCCGTGGCCGATGTGGTGCGCGCCTACTGGGTGGCCGATATCCTGCTCGATGGCGAAGAGCGTTTCCGCGCCGTGCAGGCTCTCGACAACCGCCTGCCTGCCGAAGCACAAATGCGCCTGTGCGCCGACATTGCCGACCTTATCGGCCATGTAGCCGGCCAGCTGCTGCGCAGCAAACGCCCCTTCGACAACATCGGCAGCCTCATCAGCCACTATCGCGCTCCTACTACTGAGTTCATGCAGCAACTGCCGGAGCGCATTCAGGCCGAAGAGCACCCCAGCATCGCCGAACGCGAAGCCTGGCTTGGCGGCTACAACGTGCTCAGCCAGCAGGATGTGGCCATGCTCGCACGCCTGCCCTTCGCCGCCAATGTGTTGGCCGTGGTGGATTTGGCCGCCAAAATCGGCAAACCCATCGCCACCGTTGCCAAGGCCTACTTCATGCTCTCCGAAAAACTGAACATGAGCTGGATTTACCGCGCCATCGCCAAGCTGCCGAGCGACAACCAATGGCAGTCGCAAGCCGGTTTGGCCATGTATGAAGACGCCACCAACATCCATTTGGAATTCACGCGCGACTTCCTACAGGCCGGCAGCAACAGCCGTGCCGCCGCCAAAATTGCTGCGGCCCGCAGCCAGATTGCCGACATGCAGCACTACGAACCGGCCGACTTGTCTATGCTCTCCGCGCTGGTACGCAACCTGTCCAAAATCGTGGCAGCAGACTGAAGCTGCATAGCATGAGCCACACCGTTTCCGCCGAACAGCCGCTGCTCGCCATCGACACCTCCACCCAGTGGTTGTCGTTGGCGCTGCGTCACAATGGCCACACCCGCCTGTTCCATCAGGAAACCGGCAACCGGCAGTCCGAACTCATCCTGCCGCAGATTGCCGCCCTGCTGGACGAAGCCGGGCTGGCGGTGCATGAACTGGCCGCCATCGCCTATGCCCAAGGCCCGGGCGCATTTACCGGCCTGCGCATCGGCGCCGGTGTGGCGCAAGGCTTGGCCGCGCCGTTCGGCATCTCGCTCATTCCCGTGCCCTGCCTCGACGCAGTCGCTTCGCTCTGCCCCGGCCAGGCTGCCGTACTGGCGGCCACCGACGCGCGCATGGGCGAAGTGTTCTACGCCTGGTTCGACACCCGAACCCAACAACGCTTGAGCGATTACCAAGTGGGCAAAGCCGACAAAATCAGGCTACCTGAAAACCTTTCAGGTAGCCTCAACCCTGATGGCATCAGCGGCATCGGCAACGCTTTTGCCCTATCCGAGCCCCCGCCCTTCCCAGGCCGACCCGATATGCCCACCGCCGAGCACTACTTGGCGCTGGCCGCCTCCGGCCGCTACCCCGCCGTTTCCGCCGCCGAAGCCGAACTGCTCTACGTGCGCAACAAAGTCGCCCTCACCGCCACCGAACAGGCCGCGCGCAAAGGAGCGGCATGATCGCCCGCCTCGCCCGCCCGGGCGACAGCGCCGCCTTGGCCGCGCTCGATGCGCAATGCAACCCTTCCCCTTGGTCGGAAAAGCAATTTGCCGCCTGCATCGGCCATGCCAACGAAACCGTACTCTTGGCCGAACAAGGCCGCGAGCTGGCCGGGCTCATCGTGTGGCAAACCATCCTCGATGAAGCCGAGCTGCACCTCATCGACACCGCCCCCGCCTACCGCCGCCAAGGCGTGGCCAGCCTGCTGCTTGATCACCTATTCAAACAGGCCGATGCCAAAAACATCCGCCGCATCTTCCTCGAAGTGCGCCACAGCAACCGTGCCGCCATCGCCTTGTATCAACAACACGGCTTCATCCCCTGCGGCAGCCGCCCCGGCTACTATCCCCGCCCCGACGGCAGCCGCGAAGACGCCCTGCTGATGGAGAAACCATGCTGAGTAGCCGCTATCCCCGCCTGCACGAAGCCCTCGGCCTCGGCCCCATGTGGCTCAAACGCAGTGCCCGCATTGCCGAAAACACCCACCCCGAATCGCAAAGGCTACCTGAAAACGGGCAAACCGAACCCCGCCCAAGCGGACACAGCGTGCTTCAACCCAACCCGCCCCACTCCATCACCCCCGCAGCCCAACCTAGGCTACCTGAAAGTGAACGAGGTGAACTTCGTCAAATCGAGGCCGACGGACTTCAGCAACATCCAAACCACACCCTTGCGCCAAACCAACCAACTGCCCGCACCACGCCGCCCCCGCAAGGCCACCGTGCCGACGTACTGGCCGCCATCGCCACTCCTCAACCTTTCCAGCCTGCTCCCGCGCCAGCCGAAAACGAAAGCGACCCGCTCGCTGCCGTGCAACAGCTGTGGGCGGCATTGCCCCACACCGCCTTCGCCAGCCCCGAGGAATTGCAACAGCAAGCCGCCGCCTGCGCCACCTGTTCCCTACACAGCCAGCGCAAACAAGCCCTCAGTGGCTACGGCGCCATGCCCGCTCGCCTCATGGTGATCAGCCTCAACCCCGCCCCCAGCGACGACGAAACAGGCCAGCTCATCAGCGGCCAGCACGGCCGGCTGCTTGACAATATGCTCGCTGCTATCGGCTTGGCGCCCGAACAAGTGTTTCGCACCGCCTGGCTGCGCTGCACACCGCGCATCGCCCTCAAAACCACTCCCGAAGAACAAGTGCGCTGTGCCGCCTTTATCCGCCAAGAATTCACCTGGGCGCAGCCGCAAGCCGTCCTCCTGCTCGGCAACAGCTTCTACGACCCCGCGCGCCGCTGGCTGCTCGAACAACTCATCGGCCACACCCCCGCCTTCACCGTCCCCCACCCCGCCATCCTCCTGCGCCAGCCTGAGCTCAAAGCCCAAGCCTGGCACAGCCTCAAACAGCTCAAAGCCGCCTTGGCCAAAGCCTAAGCAAACCGCACAATATTTTTCAGGTAGCCTTTCCCAGCAGGCTACCTGAAATTTTTTCAATTCAACCCAAACAAACCCAGCCACACTCGCCAATGTTATACCCTACCCCGTTACGTTATACTGAATTATAAATTCATATAAATCAACAAATTACTTGCAATCAACATCTGTTTCCGCTATCATCGCCCCATCTACAAACACACCCTTATGAAAGGAAACAAAATGAGCAACTGCCATACCCATGCCAACCACCAACACGTTCACGGCGAAGGCTGCGGCCATACCGCGATCAAACACGGTGACCACATCGACTACATCCATGACGGCCACCTGCACCACGAACACAACGGCCACTACGACGAGCACAGCCTCGATGTAAACACCACCAACCCCGACGGCTGCCACCCCGTGCAAACCTGTGCCGGCCATGTTCACGGCGAAGGCTGCGGCCACGAAGCCGTGCCGCACGGCGATCACATCGACTACATCGTAAACGGCCGTCTGCACCACCAACACGGCGACCACTGCGACGACCACGGCCCGGTGGAAATCGTTAAATAAATCCATGCCGAAACCATTTTCAGGTAGCCTTCCCATCGCGAAAGGCTACCTGAAAATATTTTAGCCAGAGCCAAACCGACCATTGTCTCAGCAGAACCAAAGCAATTATTGACTCCCCCATCAGGCGGCAAACCGCAGGCATGCTAAAATTTCCTCTCCCCCGCCATCCCGAAAGCCCATCATGAACAAAACCATCATCGGCAGCATTGTCGGCCTCATCATACTCGGTGGCGCTGCCGCTGGCGGCAGCCTCTATGCCGACCAACAACTCACCGACAACGCCTACTCACCCGAGCTCATGCAACGCTCCTTCGGCCTGGCCAATTTCCAGGCACAAACCAATCTGGGCATCCTGTCCGGCAGCGCACAATGGCAAGGCGACCTCGTGTTCGACCCCTGCCAGCCCGCCGACAAAATCACCATCCGAGGCAACGACACCATCCACCGTTCTCTCTCTGGCTACCGCATCGACAGCAAAATATACATCGTATCCAACTCACCGGAGCTCCACACCTACTTCCCCGAAGGCTTCCTCCTCAATGCCCGCCGCCACATCGGCTGGGGCGGCAACGTGCAAACCAGCTTCAACCTCCCCGGCCGCACCATTCAGAAAGACAGCAACACCCTCACCTGGCAAGACATCAACGGCCAAGTCAGCCTGCACAAAGAAAACAACGAACTCATCCCCACCGAGTTCCAATTCACCATCCCCGCCATCGAGTTCAAATCCGGTCAAACCAGCTTCAGCCTGCAAAACCTCAGCCACCGCAGCCAAAACAGCTTCCTCGGCCACGGCAAGCTGCAAACCGGCAGCAGCGAAACCACCCTCGCCACCCTCACCTTCATCAGTTCCCCCGGCAACAGCATCGTTTTCAGCCAAATCAAAACCACCGGCACCCAAAGCATCAACGGCCCAACCACCTCCTGGGGCAGCGCCTTCAACATCCAGCGCATCGACATCACCCAACAAGGCCACCGCTACGACAGTAACACCAGCCAAAGCGCAGGCAGCAAACACAGCATCGAAGGCCTGCAACTGAACAGCAGCTTCAACGGCCTCAACACCCAGGCCATGCAATCCTTCAGCGACCTAATCTCCCGCCAGCGCAGCGTCTGCATTCCGCGCAATGAGTTCAAAACCAAACTGAGTGAGATCACCATCGCCATACTCAACAGCGGCCTGAGCATCCAGGCCCAAGGCGACCAGATCAAACTTGACGGTTTCCCCCTCGCTGCCGATGCCGAGCTCACCCTGCCCCCAGGCCAATACGGCAATATCGAAAACATCCG
>CAUPYH010000070.1:0-9186 GCA_963515595.1 uncultured Eikenella sp.
TTTCAGGTAGCCTTTTGCCAACCGCCGAGCCGTATCTTAGCCTCCATCAAAACCGCCGCCGCCCGAAGCTGCTAAAATCTTTCTAGCTGCCTGATTGGCGGCAATAAGCAAAAATAAGCATAAAGGAGGCATCTCATGGATCTATCCCAATTAGCCGAACAAACCCGCGCCCTTGCACTCGATATCCTGCACCAATCCGCCATTGGTGAAGGACAGATTTTCGTGCTCGGCCTTTCTACCAGCGAAGTGATCGGCGGCCGCATCGGCAAGAATTCCAATCAGGAAGTGGGCGAAGTGATCGTGAAAACCCTGCTCGATATCCTGAACGAACGCAAAATCTACCTCGCCGTGCAAGGCTGCGAGCACATCAACCGCGCCTTGGCCGTGGAGCGGGAGCTGGCCGAAAAATACGGGCTGGAAATCGTGAACGTATTGCCCGGCCTGCACGCAGGCGGCAGTGCGCAGCTGGCCGCCTTCAAATATATGCGCGACCCGGTGGAAGTGGAATTCATCACCGCCCACGCCGGGCTCGACATCGGCGACACCTCCATCGGCATGCACATCAAACACGTGCAAATCCCCCTGCGCCCGCAGCAGCGCGAACTGGGCTCCGCCCACGTCTGCGCCCTGGCCAGCCGCCCGCGCCTGATCGGCGGCGAACGCGCCGGGCACTATAAAGACAGCATCCGCCGCGTGTGAAGCCAAGCGGCAGGACAAAGGCTACCTGAAAGCGCAAACCGCAATGCAGTTTAAATTGCGGTGCACTTTTCAGGTAGCCTTTCCGTAGCCGAGAAGGGTTTACAATATTTTGTTTTTTTTTTTACAATTTTGCCAGCAGCAACACTCTTTCCTTTTTTAAAACAGGAGCGGCAACATGAAACAAACAACGGTGATGAATACGGCGGCAGGCGCATTGGCGGCGCTGCTGTTGGGTAGCATGGGCTTAGCTTGGGCGCAGAATTTAGATCCACACACCAGAGCAGGTATTCAGACGGATGCAGATAATGCAGCACGTGGAAGAAGGAGGACGATCAACCGCGGCCCCTCCGACGCTGAAGTGGATGCATGGAATCGGCGTGAGACGGAGGTGCAAGCGCGTATCGCCCGTTTCCGCGCCACGCCATATTGGATGGTAATCGGGCGAGACTGGGAAAAGTCTGGCTTCATCTGGAGTGGGGGTTATGAGTCAAAGCAAAGGGCGGTTGAAGAAACGCTTAAACAGTGCAGATCTTCCAACTGTGGTGTTGTTGCTGCTTTTTCTAATGCGTGCGGAGTAATCGTATATGCGGTACACCACCCCAAAACGATAAACGATATCTTTGTAGGTGTTGATGCAGACGACAGAAAAGCAGCAGAGGAAGCTATGCGGGCATGTGAAGCAGTACATGGTAAAAGGGAAGACAGGTGTTTTTATTCTGGAATAAGAACCAGAAACGGCACAGCATTTTGTTCGGGTTATGACTACGGTATCTACAATCAAAAATAAACCCAAGTTGGTAGGTTTGGCATAAATGCCTAGCTTATTGAACTGAATAAAGGCTACCTGAAAACTGAAAAATGGTTTTCAGGTAGCCTTTCTCTTTCCTTCTCGACAATGCTGCTACAATGCCCGCCTTCCGAAACCACCCGCCAAAGGCTACCTGAAAATGTCTGCCGACCGTTATGCCGTGTTTGAAAACCTCAATGCTCCCGAAACTGCCGCATTTGCCGCTGCCGAACACGCGCAAACGCAAGCCTGGCTGGAAAGCCGGCCGGATTACGAGCCGCTGCGCTGCGATATTTTGGCGGTGTTGCAAGACGAGCAGCAGATTCCGTTTTGCCAGGAGCACCGCGCGCGGATGTATCACTTTTATCAGAGCGAGGAGTTTCCGAAGGGCGTGTACCGCGTGTGCAGTGCGGCTTCGTACCGTGCCGGTCTGCCGGAATGGGAGGTGTTGTTTTCGGTGGCGGATTTCGATGAGGTGCTGGGCGAGGATGTGTATTTAGACGGCGTGTCGCACTATGTGGAGCAGCCGAACCGGGTGTTGCTCTCGCTCAGCCCGGGCGGCGGCGATGCGGCGTTTACGCTGGAATTCGATTTGGAAACGCGCCAAGTGGTGCCCAACGGGTTTCACTTTCCGGCGGGCAAAAACCATATTGCCTGGCGTGATGAAGACAGCGTGTGGGTGTGCCCGGCTTGGGACGAGCGCCAGCTTACGGCTTCGGGCTATCCGCGCGAGGCGTGGCTGTTGCGGCGCGGACAGAGCTTTGAGGAGGCGCAGCCGTTGCTGCAAACGGCGGCGGAGTCGGTGTGGGTGCATGCTTGGCGTTATCTGGATGCGCAGGGCGCACCGCTGGATTTGCTGGAAGAAAGCACAGGCTTTTTCAGCCGCCGTTATTTTCAGGTAGCCTCGGATGGGGCGCTGCTGCCTTTGGGGCTACCTGAAACTTGCGAAATCTGCGGTTATTTGGGCGGCTGGCTGCTGGTGTTGCTCAAGCACGACTGGCAGCGGGCCAACCAAAGCTATGCGGCGGGCAGCCTGGTGGTGGTGAAGCTGAACAAGGGCGTGCTGGGGCAGGCGCAATGTCTGTTTGCACCGCAGGCGGGGCAATCGGTGGAGGGCGTGGAGACTACGCGCCATTTTGTGGCTGCTACTTTGTTGGATAATGTTTCAGGTAGCCTCAAGGCTTGGCGTTTGCAGCAGGGGCAGTGGCAGCCGGCCGAAGTGCCCGAACTGCCGCTGGAAGGGGCGGGCGTGCTGGAATTTGCCGATCAGCCTTGGGGCGGCGATGTGCTGTATATCGCGGCCAGCAGCTTCCTTTCGCCGCTCACGCTCTATACGCTGGATTTGCAGCGGCAGGAGTGGTGCGTGATGCGCCGCCAGCCTGCGCAGTTTGAGCCTGAGGGATTGAGCGTGCAGCAGTTGCACGCTGTATCGGCCGATGGCGAGCGCATTCCGTATTATCACGTGGGTAACGGCGAGCCGAACGCGCCAGCGCTGGTGTATGCCTACGGCGGCTTCGGTGTGCCGGAATTGCCGCATTATTTGGGCATCATCGGCCGGCATTGGCTTGCGCAGGGCGGTGCGTTTGTGTTGGCCAATATCCGGGGTGGCGGCGAATTCGGCCCGGCTTGGCACGCTGCCGCCCAAGGCGCGGCACGCAAACATAAGAGCGCGGAAGATTTGGTGGCCGTGGCGCAGGATTTGGCCGCGCGCGGTTTGTCTGCACCCGAACGCATCGTGTTGCAGGGCGGCAGCAATGGTGGGCTGGTATGCGCCGCTGCTTATTGTGCCGCGCCGCAGAGCATCGGCGGCATGGTGTGCGAAGTGCCGCTCACCGATATGTTGCGCTATCCGCACCTCTTAGCCGGCGCTTCGTGGCAGGAAGAATACGGCAATCCCGATGCCGAGCCGGATAGAGGCTACCTGAAAAAACTTTCGCCCTACCACAATCTGCAAGAAAACCAAACCTACCCGCCCGCCCTCATCACTACCAATTTGAGCGACGACCGCGTGCACCCCGCCCACGCGCTCAAATTCCACGCCCGCCTGCGTGAAATCGGCGTGAACAGCCGCCTCTACGCCCCCGAAGCCGGCGGCCATGCGGGTAATGCCTCGCAGGAAGAAGTGGCCGCCGAGCTGGCTGCTGTGCTGGTGTTTTTGCGGCAAACGGTGGGCAAATAGCGGCGTGGCTGCAGCGGATACCGGGCTAGCGAATGCTGCAGTGGTTGCTGAAATTCCACTATAAAGGCAGATGCCTGCTATTGCCTGTTTATATCGGCTTTTTGGCGCAGTTTGCAAAGGCCGTGCGCTATGCTAATATGCGCACCGTTGTTTTCAGGTAGCCTCAAATCTTTGCAGGGCACGGATAGCAAAACGCATATAAATCCGTTACAATGCCGTTTTTAGAGAACTACCTTTAAAAATTTTTTCCCCGTTTATTTAAGGACAAGGACCCCGCAATGGAAAATATCGAACAACGTGTGAAGAAAATCGTTGCCGAACAATTGGGTAAGAGCGAAAGCGAAGTGAAAAACGAATCTTCCTTCAGCGAAGATTTGGGCGCCGACTCTCTGGACGTGGTTGAGCTGGTAATGGCTTTGGAAGAAGCTTTCGGCTGCGACATCCCCGATGAAGAAGCTGAAAAAATCACTACCGTTCAACAAGCCATTGACTTTGTTACTTCCCGCTCCAACTAATCGGCAGCAGGTTTAACAGCAGAATATCAGCCTCTGCCCCGGCGCATTTCCCGCCAAGGGCAGGGGTTTTTGTTATTGCGGCCGCTTTCGGGCAGGCCGAAGGATAGATAAACAATCATGAGTCAGAGAAGAGTGGTGGTAACCGGGCTGGGGCAGATTTCCCCGGTGGGCAACAACGTGGCCGATGCCTGGCAAAACCTGTTGGCCGGCGTGAGCGGCATTGGCCGGATTACCCGTTTTGACGCGGGCGAATTGAGCGCCCAAATTGCCGGCGAAGTGAAAGATTTCCAAATCGGCGATTACATCGGCGCCAAAGAAGCGCGCCGCATGGATGCCTTCATCCACTACGGCATTGCCGCTGCCTTGCAGGCTGTGGCCGACGCCGGGCTGGACGACTACGCCGCCTTGGATAAAACCCGCGTGGGCGTGAACATCGGTTCCGGCATTGGCGGCCTGCCTTCCATTGAAGAAACCGGCATCGTGGTGCACGAAAACGGCCCGCGCCGCATCAACCCCTTCTTTATTCCTGGCTCGTTGATCAATCTGATTGCCGGCCACGTTACCATCCTTAAAGGCTATCAAGGCCCCAGCTACGGCATTGTGTCTGCCTGTACCACCGGTGCGCACTGCATCGGCGATGCCGCCCGCATGATTCAATACGGCGATGCAGACGTGATGGTGGCCGGCGGTGCCGAAGGCGCGGTGTGTATGCTTGGCGTGGGCGGTTTTGCCGCCATGAAGGCGTTGTCTACTCGCAATGACGACCCCACTACTGCTTCCCGCCCGTGGGATAAAGACCGAGATGGCTTCGTGATGGGCGAAGGTGCCGGCGTGCTGGTGTTGGAAGAATACGAACACGCCAAAAAACGCGGCGCGAAAATCTACGCCGAACTGGCCGGTTTCGGTATGAGCTCCGATGCGCACCACATTACCGCGCCCAATGCCGAAGGCCCAGCCTTGGCCGTGGCACGCGCCCTGAAAGATGCCGGTCTCAATCCGAGCGACATTGATTATGTGAACGCGCACGGCACGTCTACCCCGCTGGGCGATGCCAACGAAACCACCGCGCTGAAACTTGCCTTCGGCGAGCACGCCAAAAAACTGGTGGTCAACTCCACCAAATCCATGACTGGCCACCTGCTTGGCGGCGCCGGCGGTGTGGAAGCCGTGTATTCCGTGTTGGCGCTGTACCATCAAAAATCACCGCCCACCATCAATATCTTCGAGCAAGACATTGAAGGCGGCTGTGATTTGGATTACTGCGCCAACGAAGCCCGCGACCTGCCCATCCGTGCAGCCATTTCCAACTCATTCGGTTTCGGCGGCACCAACGGCACGCTTGCGTTCAAACGTTTTAACGGCTGATTAAGCACCGGTATTTAGAGTATAAAAGGCTACCTGAAAACGCAACGAAGCGGAGTTTCTGCAAAGCTAAAACCCGTTTGCCGTTTTTCAGGTAGCCTTTATAGCAAATTAACACGCTGCCGATACCAGGCAGCGAGCCATGGGCAGTGCAGATAGCACGGCAAGGTAGTAAGCCAACACAGTGGCGAAAGTTAAGTTAATTTGCTATATCACCAGCAATCAACACAGGAGCACACCATGCAAATCTGCATTATCGGCGCCGGCGCTTGGGGCACGGCATTGGCCATCCACTTTGCCCAAAACGGCCAGCAAGTTTGCCTGTGGACACGCGAAACCGAACATGCTGCCGCCATGCGTGCCGAGCGCATCAACTCAGGCTACCTGAAAGATTTCCCCTTCCCCGAAGCGCTCAGCATTGCCGACACACCGCCGCCCAAGCCTGAGCTTGTTATCATCGCCACGCCCACTGCCGGCTTGCGCGGCAGCCTGCAAACCATGCGGCAATGGGGCTGGGGCGATATTCCCGTGCTCACCGCCTGCAAAGGTTTCGAGCAAGGCAGCGGCTTGCTGCCGCACCAAGTGGTGCGTGAAGAGCTGCCGGACAACCCGCGCATCGGTATTTTGTCCGGTCCCAGTTTTGCCCAAGAATTGGCGCAACAGCTGCCCTGCGCCGTTACCCTCGCTTCCGACAACACTGCTTGGATTGAATCACTCGCCACCACGCTCAGCTCCGCCGTGCTGCGCCTGTATGCCAACGACGATATGGTGGGTGTGGGCGTGGGTGGTGCAGTGAAAAATGTGATGGCCATCGCGGTGGGCATCGCCGACGGCCTGCAATACGGCCTCAACGCCCGTGCTGCCCTGATGACGCGCGGCTTGGCCGAAATCAACCGCCTGGCGCTGGCTTTGGGTGCAAAGCAAACCACCCTGATGGGTTTGGCCGGCATGGGCGACCTGATCCTTACCTGCACCGGCTCGCTCTCGCGTAACCGACAAGTCGGCCTTAAACTGGCCGAGGGCAAACCACTGCCTGTGATTTTGTCCGAACTCGGCCATGTGGCCGAAGGCGTGTACACCATCCGAGAAGCTGGAGCGCAGGCAGCCAAACTCGGCATTGAAATGCCCATCACACGCATCCTGAACGAGCTTTTAGACGGCCGTGTTGATGTGAATGATGTGGCCGAGCGGTTGATGCTGCGCGAAATCCGCAGCGAATAATTACCACCGAACCTATCTTGCCATCGTAATGCGAGCGGATTTTACAGAAGGTATTTAATTATAAATTTTCCCAGTGCTTGTTCCGTATGGCGCAAGTTTCAGTATAATGCGGCCAGGTTGCTGCTTCTGGCAGCCAGAGATTTAGCAAGAGATAGATTCATGAATAATCAACTTGAACATTTGCAAAACTCCATCGAAACACTGGGGAGCCGTTATCAGGCTGCTGTGCGTGAAAAGCAGGCGCTGAGCAAAAAAATTAGCGAGATGGATGCGGCCTGGCAGAAACAGCGCCATGATCATCGTGCTACTATGGATGGCTTGCAACTGGCCTATAGTGAAAGAATGTCACGCATGGAGCGCGAGCTCACCAGCCAGATTGAGGCCCTACAGCAAGAAAACGCCGCTTACCGCAAGCTATTGGAGCAAAGTGCCGCGGATATCCGCGCCTTGCTACAACGCTTGCCGGTGCCCGCCGCTAAGGAGCAGGTTGTATGAGTATCGAACAAGTCAATGTAGATATCCTGGGGCGCCAGTTCAATATTGGTACGCCCAACAGCGAGAAAGAAACCTTGCTGCAGGCGGTGCATATGCTGAACCAGAAAATCGGCGTGATCCAATCTTCCGGCCGGATTGTGGAAACCGACAAAATCGTGATTATGGCCGCACTGAACCTCACTCACGACCTGCTTAAAATGAGCGCGAAAGATGGTTTGGCAATTGGCGAAATTGAGCGTAGAATAAGCACCATGATCGAAAGTTGCGATAAAGCACTTGATTTGGAAAAGTAAAACGATTATTCTTCTTTATAACCCTGCGGTGTTTGTGAAGGCACACTATTCCTTTGAACCAATAATTTCGCTTCAGGCTGCAGATTGAGTGGTGGGCGTGCGCGTTCCTCGTGGACGTACCCGAAACTGCCGGAAGTGGCCAACCTTGATTCAAGGTTCAAGCGAATCGAGCCAAAGCGGCATTCGCGGGGTTACCCATACTAAAAGCCGGTATCGTGGATGCCGGCTTTTGCGTTGGCTGCAAGATTTTCAGGTAGCCTCCATTCCGGTTGAGGCTACCTGAAAAGTTTAATTCCGACCGAAGCACTCAGCCAATATGTTAAAATAACCGCTTATTCCCATACTTAAACACACACCAACCACCATGGCACTCCTACAAATCGCCGAGCCCGGCCTCTCTGCCGCCCCGCACCAACACCGCCTAGCTGTCGGTATCGACTTGGGCACTACCAACAGCTTGGTTGCTACCGTGAAAAGTGGCCATGCTGCCTGCTTGCCCGATGAAGAAGGCCGCTTTCTGCTGCCTTCGGTGGTGCGCTATGGTGCTGATGGGCAAATCATCACCGGCCGGGCTGCCCTGCAAAGCCAAACTGCCGACCCGGCCAACACCGTCAGCTCCGCCAAACGCCTGATCGGCCGTAAATTAGAAGATATTGATACCAGCCATTTACCCTATCGTTTCGGCCAATCCGACCAACTTATCGACCTGCATACCCGCCAAGGCTCAAAAACGCCGATAGACGTATCTGCCGACATCCTGCGCGCACTCAAAGCCCGCGCTGAACAGAGCCTTGGTGGCGAGCTGGTGGGTGCGGTCATCACCGTGCCGGCCTATTTTGACGATGCCCAGCGCCAAGCTACCAAAGATGCCGCCCGCCTGGCCGGGCTGAACGTACTGCGCCTGCTCAACGAGCCCACCGCCGCCGCCATCGCCTATGGGCTGGATAATGCCGCCGAAGGCACTTTTGTGGTGTACGACCTCGGCGGCGGCACGTTTGACGTATCCGTGTTGCAGCTTTCCAAAGGCCTGTTCGAAGTGAAGGCCACCGGCGGCAATTCTGCGCTCGGCGGCGACGATTTCGACCACCGCATGTTGTGCCATCTGATTGAAGTAAATAGTCTTTCCATCACCAACGCCCAAGACAGCCGCCTGCTGCTCAGCCTGGTGCGTCGTGCCAAAGAAGAGCTCAGCAGGCTACCTGAAAGCCGTATCCAAGCCGTGCTAAGCGATGGTACATCGATCGATACCATCTTCACCTGTACCCAATTCCATGCCCTCACCCAGCACCTCGTGGCACAAACCCTTGTGCCGGTGAAACAGGCATTGAAAGACGCCGGCATCAGCAAAGGTGATATCGGCGGCGTGATTATGGTGGGCGGTGCCACCCGTATGCTGCATGTGCAACAGGCTGTGGCCAATTTCTTCGGCCAAACCCCGCTCACCAATCTAGATCCCGACCAAGTGGTTGCACTCGGCGCCGCCATGCAGGCCGACGTGCTGGCCGGCAACAAGCGCGACAACGACTGGCTGTTGCTCGATGTTACCCCCCTCTCGCTCGGCCTCGAAACCTACGGCGGGCTGGCCGAAAAAATCATCCCGCGCAACAGCACCCTGCCCACCGCCCGCGCCCAAGA
>CAUPYH010000071.1:0-9163 GCA_963515595.1 uncultured Eikenella sp.
TGCCGCCGGGGAAGTCGTCCCATAATACTTCGCCGAAGCTGCTGATTTTCATGATGAGGCCTTTATGGTTGTTTATTTGGGCATTGGCAGTTTGCCTGATTTGGGTTTCAGGTAGCCCGATGGGGTAGGGAGTAAAACAGGCTACCTGAAAACAATTTATCGCTTTTCAGGTAGCCTTCCATTTGGATTACACATTAAACAAGAAGTGCATCACATCGCCGTCCTGCACAACATATTCCTTGCCTTCCACGCGCATTTTGCCGGCTTCTTTGGCTTTGGCTTCGCCGCCGAGTGAGACAAAATCGTCGTAGGAAATGACTTGGGCGCGGATGAAGCCGCGTTCGAAGTCGGTGTGAATCACACCGGCGGCCTGCGGGGCGGTGTCGCCTTTGTGAATCGTCCACGCGCGGACTTCTTTCACGCCGGCGGTGAAGTAGGTTTGCAGACCGAGCAAGTCGTAGCCCGCACGAATCAGGCGGTTCAGACCGGGCTCTTCCAAGCCCATTTCGGCGAGAAATTCGGCTTTTTCGTCGTCTTCCAATTCGGCGATTTCGCTCTCCATTGCGGCGCATACGGCCACCACGGGGGCATTTTCTTTGGCGGCGAGTTCTTTCAGTCTGTCCAGATGCGGGTTGTTTTCAAAGCTGTCTTCGGCCACGTTGCCGACGTACATGGCGGGCTTGGCGGTCAGCAGGAACAGCGGTTTGAGCATGGCGAGCTCGTCTGCATCTAAGCCGAAGGAGCGCACGGGCTTGCCTTCGTTGAGGTGCGGCAGAATTTTTTTGCACAGTTCCACCAATTTTTGCGCGTCTTTGTCGCCGGATCGGGCGCGTTTTTCTTCGCGGACGATGGCTTTTTCGACGCTGGCGAGGTCGGCCAAGGCCAGTTCGGTGCCGATGGTTTCAATGTCGGCAATCGGATCGACTTTGCCGGAAACGTGCACGATGTTGTCGTCGTCAAAGCAGCGCACCACGTTCACGATGGCGTCGGTTTCGCGGATATTAGCGAGGAATTGGTTGCCCAAGCCTTCGCCTTTGCTCGCGCCGGCGACCAAGCCTGCGATGTCCACAAATTCCACAATCGCGGGCTGCATTTTTTGCGGATTAACGATTTTCGCCAGTTCCGCCATGCGCGGGTCGGGCACTTCCACGATACCGACGTTGGGTTCGATGGTACAGAAGGGATAGTTTGCCGCTTCGATGCCCGATTGGGTCAGCGCGTTGAAGAGGGTGGATTTGCCGACGTTGGGCAGGCCGACGATGCCGCATTTCATGCTCATGTGTGTTCCTTAAAATGCCGTTAGATTAAAATCGGCGGATTTTAACATAGAAGGCTACCTGAAAGCTGCGGTTTGGGTTTTCAGGTAGCCTTTAGGCGATTTGAAGCGGGCTGAAAACGGCAGCACGGGATGGCAGCCGGGCAGAAGTATGGCTTCGGCCGGGCAAAATATTGTGCCGCTTCGTTGAAGCTGCGTTTTCAGGTAGCCTGAGGGGCAGGGCGGAAATAGGCAGTTTGCCCATAAGGCTGCTATAATGCCGCCCCTGTTTGGCCGGTGCGTTTGCCCGGCCGTATAGCTAAAGCGGTTATTTCTTCACGCAGCTAGGAAGGAGTCAGCGCTTTGGCCTTATGCCGATAACCATACAAAGCCGCACATCACCATGCTTGAACACCTGCCTTATTTCCAGCAACATCTGCCCCGCGATTTGAGCCGCGTTAATGCGGTGATTGAGCGTGCGGTGCAATCGGAAGTGGCGCTGATTTCACAAATCGGGCGCTACATCATCAGCGCCGGCGGCAAGCGGTTGCGGCCGGTACTTACCATTCTTTCCGGCAAGGTGCTGGGCTACGATGAAGACCCGCTCTACGCGCTGGCGGCGATGGTGGAATTCATCCACACCTCCACCTTGCTGCACGACGATGTGGTGGACGAAAGCGAGCTGCGGCGTGGCCGGAAAACGGCAAACAATATGTTCGGCAACGCTGCTGCCGTGTTGGTGGGCGATTTTCTCTACACCCGCGCCTTCCAGCTGATGGTGTCTTCAGGTAGCCTCAAGATTTTAGACGTGATGGCTGATGCCACCAACATCATCGCCGAGGGTGAAGTGTTGCAGCTGATGAATATCGGCAACACCAACATCACCGAAGCCGAATATGTGCAGGTGATCCAATACAAAACCGCCAAATTGTTTGAAGCCGCCGCACAGGTGGGCGCGATTTTGGCCGGCGCCACGCCCGAGCAGGAAAACGCGCTGAAAGACTACGGCCGCCACATCGGCACCGCTTTCCAGATTATTGATGATGTGCTGGATTATTCCGGCAATATCGAAGAAATCGGCAAAAACGTGGGCGACGATTTGGCCGAAGGCAAACCAACCCTGCCGCTGATTTATCTGATGCAGAATGCCGAGCCACCGGTGGCCGATGCCGTGCGCCACGCCTTGGAGCACGCCGACCGCAGCTATTTCGAGCAGATTCATGCCCATGTGGTGCAATCCGATGCGCTGGCCTATTGCGTGAGCGAGGCGCGCAAGGCGGTGGACGAGGCTTTATCTTGCCTGGCCGCGCTGCCGGATAATGAAGTGTCGCAGGCGATGCGGCAGCTTGCCGAAGAATCGCTGGCACGTGTATCATAGCGGCCTTTTTCGGGAATATATAATTGCATCTGAATGTTATCCCGTTGTTTTTGGTATTGCTGATTTTGCTGGGCGTGCTCAGCAACAACCAATCCATTACCATCTCGGCCACTGTGTTGCTCCTGATGCAGCAAACCGTGCTGGCACGCTATATCCCGCTGGCCGAACAATACGGCATTCAAGCCGGCATTATTCTGCTCACCATCGGCGTGCTCAGCCCGCTGGTGTCGGGCAGAATCCAGTTTCCCGGTTTGGCCGGTTTGATGAGCTGGAAAATGCTGGCGGCGGTGTTGGTGGGCGTGTTGGTGGCCTGGCTGGCCGGGCGCGGCGTGCCGCTAATGAGCGAGCAGCCGGTGCTGGTAACCGGCCTGCTGCTGGGCACGATTATCGGCGTGGCGTTTTTGGGCGGCATTCCGGTGGGGCCGCTGATTGCCGCGGGGATTTTGTCGCTTATTGCCGGAAAAGTTTGATTGGAAAGTTTGAGTATTTCTCGCCGTAGTTCAATGGATAGAACGTATGCCTCCTAAGCGTAAAATACAGGTTCGATTCCTGTCGGCGGGGCCATGATGAAAAGGCTACCTGAAATTTTCAGGTAGCCTTTTTCTTGCCTGCCGTTTGCAGGGAATGGGGGATTAACCCGTATTGCGCAAGCCTTGTGCCACGCCGTTGATGGTGAGGTGGATCAGGTGGACGAGCTGCGGGTTGCCCGGGTGCTGGCGCAAGCGGGCGAGCAGGGCTACCTGAAGCCAGTTGAGCGCGTTCAGGTAGGGAATGCGCAGAGCCAGGGAGCGGGCGAGGCTGCGGTTGTCGGTGAGCAGGTGGTCTTGCTCGATTAATTGCAACAGGGCGCGACGGCTGCGTTCGAACTCGCCTGCAATGCGTTCAAACATGGCTTGGGCGGCTTGCGGCTGGTCGGCCAGGCCGACGTAGGCACGGGCGATGTCCAAATCCGCTTTGGCCATCACCTGCTCCATATTGGAGAGCATGGCTTGGAAGAAGGCGCTGTGCCGCACCATATGGCGCAGGCGTTCTAGGTTGGCTGGGTTGTCGCGCAAGAGCTGCTCGACCGCGCTGCCGAAGCCGTACCAAGCAGGCAGCATCAGGCGGTTTTGCGTCCAGGAGAACACCCAGGGAATGGCACGTAAATCCTGTATCCGCGCCAGGGTTTTGCGGCTGGCGGGGCGGCTGCCAATGTTGAGGCTGGCGATTTCGTTAATCGGGCTGGTTTGCAGGAAATAGCCCACGAAATCGGGATGGGTGATGAGTTCGCGGTAGTAGGCGAAGGCGGCATCGGAGAGCGACTGCATCAGCGCGGCATCTGGCTCTTCGGTGCGGTGCGGCAGCAGGCTGGCTTCCAGCGCGGCGGCCACCAAGGTTTCGAGGTTGCGCTCGGCGTTGTCGGCATCGGCGTATTTGGCGGTGATGACTTCGCCCTGCTCGGTGATGCGGATCTGCCCGGCCACGCTGCCGGCGGGCTGTGCCAGCACGGCTTCGTAGGAAGGGCCGCCGCCACGCCCCACGCTGCCGCCGCGCCCGTGGAACAGGCGCAGGCGCACTTGGTGTTTGGCAAACAGTTTCACCAAAGCTTGCTCGGCCTGATACAGCACCCATTGGCTGGTTACATAACCACCGTCTTTATTGCTGTCGGAATAGCCGAGCATGATCTCCTGAATATTGCTGCGGCCGGCGAGCAGGTGGCGGTACCACGGCAGGGAGAAAAGATGATCCATCACGCCGATACACTCTTGCAGCGCTTCGATGGTTTCAAACAGCGGCACGATATTGAGCCGGCTTTCAGGTAGCCCTTCGGCATTCAGGCGCAACAAACCGGTTTCTTTCATAATCAAGGCCAAGGCAAGCATTTCGCTCACGTTTTCGGCATTGGAAATGATGCTTTGGCGGATAGCTTCCTCGCCGAAGCCGGCTTTAATTTCGGCAGCGGCACGGAAGATAGCCAGCTCGTGTTCGGTATCTTCGCTGTATTGGGCAAATGGGCTGTGGAGCGGGCGCGGAGACGACAGTTCGCGCAGCAGCACGCGTTCGCGCTCGGCTTCATTCAGCGCGGTGAAGTCTTCCAAGCCGGCAGCGGCAAAGAGCTCGGCTACCACGTCGATATGCTTTTGGGCGTGTTGGCGCAAATCTAGCGGCATCAGATAAAAACGGAACACGGAAGCGGCACGGATCAGGTCGGCCAAGCGGCCGTCGGCCAGCAGGCGGCTGCCGTTGGTGCACAAGGAAGCGTGCACGGTGTGCAGGTCGGCTAAAAATTCTTCTACCGAGTCATACGGTTCGAGCAGGCCAAACTGGCTGCCCAAGCCGCTGCCGAAACGATGGGCGGTGGCCACGGTGCGGGCGAGAATATAAGCCAGGGCGCGGCGGTAGGGCTCTTCTTCGTGGGCGCGTTCGGTGTCGGGAGATTTAGCTGATAAAGCCAACACTTCGGGGCTCACGTTCACGCGCCGGATCGACATCGGCAGCTCTTCATACAGTTTGTAGAGCTGGCTGCGGTAGAAGCGGAACACGGCGCTGGCCTGCTGGGCGAAAGCTGTGCACAGGGTGTCGGCGGAAACGAAAGGGTTGCCGTCGCGGTCGCCGCCGATCCAGCCGCCGATGTGCAGCACATTGGGCAGGCGGGTGTGCGGAAAGGCTACTTGAAGGGCGGCTTCCAGCTTGCGGTATACGCCGGGCACGGCGCTGAAGAAGCTGAGCGGAAAATACATGATGCCGTTGCTGATTTCATCGGCCACCGTGATTTTGAAATGACGGTTTTCATTGGTTTGCCACAGCGTCCACAGCATGGTTTGCACCTGCTGCTGCAAGCGTTCTTCGTTTTGCCCGGTCTGGTTGGCGCGTTGGTCGAGCAGGTTGCGGATTTGGCGGTGCAGGGTGAGGGTGGTTTGGCGCTGCACTTCGGTGGGATGCGCGGTGAGCACGGCGGCCACTTCGGTGTGATTCAGCTGCTGCTGTAAGGCTTCGGCGCTTACGCCTTGCTGTTGCAGCAAGGCAAGGGTGTGGCCGAAGGTAGATTTGGCGTTGTCGCGGGTTTGGCTGTGCGCCAGACGGCGGCGTTGGTGGTGTGCGTCTTCGGCAATATTGAGGATTTGTGCAAACAGGCTGCAGGCGCGGATGAGGTCTTCCAGCTGTTGGTCGTTGAGCTGCGGCAGGCTGCGCGACACCACGTCTTGCGGCGCTTCGCCGCCCAGCAGCGCGGCCACGGCTTCCTGCACGGGGCAGTCGGTTTGCGCGGCCAGCACGGTTTGCAGCGCGCCGGTAAGGAAGGCAACGTCGTCGAAGAGCGGCGCGTCTTTGTAGGGGTGTTGGCCGGAAGGTTCGGGCATCATGGGATATTCCTTTGCGGAGGGTTATTCTTGGGTTAGCCGGGAAAAACGCAATGTACTGTTTGGGTAATCCAAGCCGTACACGCACCAGATCAATACGAAATAGGCAATGGCATGCAGCAGCCAGCCGGCAGGAAGGCTACCTGAAAACAGCGGAGCCGAAGGCAGACAGGTAAACAAGATGCCCGCCAGCACCGATGCCAGAGCCAGCCATTGGTATACGCGCATGC
Organism: uncultured Eikenella sp.; assembly: GCA_963515595.1. GTDB lineage: Bacteria > Pseudomonadota > Gammaproteobacteria > Burkholderiales > Neisseriaceae > Eikenella. The sequence continues at coordinate 6,202 of CAUPYH010000071.1, forward strand.
CGAGAAAATACGGCGTTTGTGGTTCGCCGCGCAGCGATTCTTCCACAAAGCGGAACGCACCGCTGAGAATCAAATACATACCGGCGATAAACGAAGCAGGCATTTGCAGCCGGTATAAGCGCCACAGCAGGAAAAAGCTCAGAAAATTGGCGGCGATGGAATAAAATTGGGTGGGGTGCAGATTTTTCCCCTGCCAGCCGGCCAGTTTGCACACACGCGATTTATCGTGGAAAAAGCGGATGCCCGGCATATCGGTGGGGATGCCGTGGCAGCAGCCCTGAATCAGGCAGCGGCAGCGGCCGAACAGCTGGATGGGGCAGGCAGCCAGCGCGGCCGCGCCCAGCAGCGTCCAACCGCCCAAATCCGAACCGGCGGCAATCAGGCAGCCGGCCAGCACGATGCCGAACACGCTGCCGTAATAGCCAAACGGGCGCAGCAGCGCCGATGAGCCTTCCACCCATTGCGCCCACAAGCCCGCGCCGATAAACCCGGCCACCCCCAGCAGCCACACTGCCCACAAATACTGCGGCAGCAGATAAGCCAACACCAGAAAACCGCACACGCCGCCCAATGCGGCATAGAAGCCGTGGTTAATCAGCCGCAGACGGCCAAAGCGCCATTCGTGCCACGAGTTGGCAATATATTCGGCGGTGCGCAATAGAGCGTGGTAGATCGGTTGCCGGTGTCGGATTGCCCAATAAGCGGCCATCCCGGCCAACACATCGGCCAAGGTATGGTTGTGCGTGGTCAGGCAGCTGACAATTACCAGCACCGCCAACAAAGCCCATACCATACGCCACTGCGGGCGGCATAGGCAAGAATATCGTGCGGCCAACAGTGCCCAAAATACATGAAACGAAGGCAGCGCCGCTGCGGCGCTATCATACTCACGCTCCAGGGCAATCCACTGTAGCCATAACGTATTTTCAGGTAGCCTGCCATAGCGCACGGCAGCCGGAATAATCAGATAACAATAGAAAATCAGTGCCATGCCCCAGAATGCGTCTAGGGCAAAGCCGCGCAGCTGGCGGTTTTGCCGCAACCACAGCGGCAGCAACCCGGCCCACGGATAAAGCAGCACATAAAACACCACGCTGAAGCCCCACAGCGGCACAACCTCATCCCAAGCGCCGTTGCTATACCACGCATCGGACGGCACCCCCAGCCACACAAACGCTTCATACAGCAGCAGCCATACCAACCAAACCTTCAGCCCGAGCAATAGCCGCCTGGAGAAAGCCACCTCATGCCCGTTATCCGGCGGCAGGCTGAACAGGCTGTAGTGAAGCATCGGCCGGGCGCCAAACTGCTTGGCCATCACCTCGCGCTCGAAGCCAGCCACATAAGCCACAATGAGCAATGCAAACAGCGGCGATACCAGCCACAGCCCGCCGGGCGACTGCGCATACAGTGCCGTGCCCGTGCAAAGCATGACGGCGCCGGTATAAATCGGGTGGCGGCACAGGCGGTAGGCGCCGGAAGCCACAAAATGCTGTGGCGGAAACGCATTCATCGGCAGGCCGCCGCCGCGGTACCACAGATTGTGCATTGCCCACAGAATTAACGATAGCCCGGCCGCCGCCAGCAGTGCACCGGCCAGCGGGTAGGGCGGCACCGGCAGCCGCACCACCTCCGAAGTGTGCCGTGCCCAATATTGCAGCAGCAGCGGCAGCAACAGGCAGAACACCAAGGCATAAACAATTTTTTGCAAGGTAACGCTTATTTTTGCCATAACACCCTCTCGTATAAGGCCCAGCCTTTCACAGCAATATTTTCAGGTAGCCTCAAGGTGGCGCGGCTTTTCCATTTTTGTTCGCGGCTGGATAAAAATCTGCGGCTGAATAGTAGACGCAACAATGGGTTGCGCGCTGCAATAGCCAGCAGCGGCTCGTCTTTTATCGTTTCCGGTGCAGCAAACGCCAGATGCAGGCCGAATGCCGGCGCTTTCAGCCCACCGGCTTCCAGCACGAAATCTTCAGTTAGCACACCGTTGTAGTACAAACGTTTTAGCGGCACTTCGCCGCGCCATTCGATCCACACCACATAGTGCTGCTCCGATACGAAACGCCCCCAATACAGCTCGCATAACGGCAGCTGTTGCGGCCAAAAATCCATTTCCAGCGTTTCGGCATAACCCAAGCCGCCGTATTCCTGCCCGTTTAAGGCTACCTGAAAACGGGCATTGGGCGTGTGGGCATGCCAAACGAGCCGATGTTTGCCGCCGGCCGGCAAGGTAAGCCGGACACCGTCGGACAAAGCCTGCCAGCGGCCTTCGAGGCCAAGTTTGGGTTGTCGGATGCTGTTGGGGGATAGTTGCGATGCGCTCAGGCAGCTGCATTCGATGGTGCAGCCGTGGGCCGGGCTGAAAATCAGGGCGGAATAGGGCAGCTTGATGCCGTGGTAATGCAGCTCGGCCGCATAGGCAATCAATGCGTTGCCGGCAGAATCGATGCCGTCGAAATAATGTTTGCGCAGGCGGAACATGATGGGAGAAAAACTATTTGGCCGGTTGAGGCTACCTGAAAAAAAGCAGTTTCGTGCCAGCCGATATTTTCAAGTAGCCTTGGCTGGCACGGCCAGCATACTGATTAATTGCAGTTTACGCGGCAGCTGGCCGGAAGGAAACAGCTTACAGCGCGGCTTCGTCCCGCTCGCCGGTGCGGATGCGCACCACGCCTTCTACCGGCAGGATGAAGATTTTGCCGTCGCCGATTTTGCCGGAGTTGGCCGCCTGCACGATGGCTTCTACCGCCTGCTCGACCATGCTGTCTTCCAGCACGATTTCTAGCCGGATTTTGGGCAGGAAATCCACTGCGTATTCCGCGCCGCGATAGATTTCAGTGTGGCCTTTTTGGCGGCCGAAGCCTTTCACTTCGGTTACGGTCATGCCGTTTATGCCGATGTCGGTGAGCGCGTCGCGCACGTCGTCGAGTTTGAACGGTTTGATGATGGCTTCGATTTT
>CAUPYH010000072.1:0-9080 GCA_963515595.1 uncultured Eikenella sp.
TCATGTTTCAGTATTCTCCTGGAAATACTGTAAACAACGATACTGGTTTCTACACATCAGTTGCGGTGTTAATTCGGATAAAAAACTGCCGACCTTTCCATGATAGGTGCGGAAGGGTCGGCAGGGCGGGCTATAGTGAATTAAATTTAAACCAGTACAGCGTTGCCTCGCCTTGCCGTACTATCTGTACTGTCTGCGGCTCGCCGCCTTGTCCTGATTTTTGTTAATTCACTATACCTGAAAACGTAATGCGGACAGCCGGATTATTTGCCGTTTGTTGTGGCAGGGGCAGAAGCGGCTTCTGCGGTGGCTTGGGTCGGCGTTGCTGCTGAGGCTGGTGCGGCTTCGGTGTGTTGCTTGAGGCCGCCACCGAGGGCCTTGTAGAGATCGGCCAGGTTTTCCAGCATGGAAAGCTGGGTGGCGAGCACGGCGGCATCGGCAGAGTAGCTGCTGCGTTCGGCATCGAGCACTTCCAGCGAGCTGGAGACGCCGTGACGGTAGCGCAGATTAATCAGGCGCAGGCGGTCGTTGTAGGCTTTCTGGGTTTGCACGCGGGCATCGTATTGCTGCTGCAGGGTTTCGCGCGCTACTAAGGCGTTGGATACGTCTTGGAAGGCGGACTGCACGGCTTTCTCATACGCGGCCACGGCTGATTGCTGGCGCAGTTTGGCCACGTCCAGGCTGGCGCGCAGGCTGCCCCAGTTGAAAATCGGTACTTTGATGGTGGGGGAGAATACCCAGGTGCGGTTTATGCCGTCGAACAGGCGGTTCATCTCGGTGCTGCCGGTGCCGATGCTGCTGGTGATGCTGATGCTGGGGAAGAAGGCGGCACGGGCGGCGCCGATATTGGCATTGGCCTGGCGCAGGTTGTACTCGGCAGCGCGGATATCGGGACGGTTTTGCAGCAGGTCGGAGGAGAGGCCGGCGGGCAGTTGGGTGATGCGGAACTGTTTGTTCAGCGGCAGGCCGGCGGGCAGGTTGTTGGGCACGGGCTGGTTAATCAGAACGGCCAGGGCATTGTGCGCCTGCTCGCGGGCGCGCAGGGCGGCGGCGTAGTCGGCTTTGGCCGATTCAATCAGGGCTTCCATTTCGCGCAGGTTGACGGCAGAAATCACGCCGGCGTTATGCTGGATTTGGTTGAGCCGGTAGGTTTGCTCGCGGGTTTGCAGCACTCTCTGTGCGAGCTTCATGGATTCTTCGGCGTAGCGTTCGTTGAAATAGGCTTTGGCTACGGCGGAAACCAGCGCGAGGTGGGCGGAATCACGCGCGGCGGCGCTGCTGAAGTAGCCTTGCAGTGCGGCTTGGTTGTTGCTACGGGCTTTGCCGAACAGGTCGAGCTCGTAGGAGGCGATGCCGAGGCCGACGTTGTAGGATTCGGCAATATAGGAGCGGCCGGTGGCGCTCAAATCTTGCGCCACGCGGGCGCGCTGGCCGGTGCCGCTGGCGTTGATGCCGGGCAGGGAGGCGGCGCGGGTGATGGCGTATTGGGCGCGTACCGCTTCGGCATTCAGGGCGGCCATGCGCAGGTCGGGGTTGTTTTGCAGCGCCAGGGTAATCAGGGATTTGAGGCGCGGGTCGGCAAAGTAGTCTTCCCAGCCGGTGTCGGCGGCACGGCTGCTTTGGCCGGCGGCGGTGTTGTAGCGGAAATTGGCGGGCACGTTTACTTCGGGCTGCTGATAGCGCGGCGCAAGGGTGCAGGCGGAAAGCAGCAGGCTGAAGGCGAGGCTGCCGGCAATCGGTTTTAAAACGGTTGTTCTCATGTGCTTTGTCCTTATGGTTTTCAGGTAGCCTCCAATGCGGCAGAGGCTACCTGAAAATGTTTTACTGGTCGTTGTGCAGGTCGCGTTTCTCTTCTTCGCTCAGCCCTTCTTCAGCGGCAGAAACGTAGAGTTCGGCCTGCTCGGGGCTGATGTTGGTGTGGGCGGTGGCCATATCGATTTCATGTTGGGACGGTTTAAACAGCTTGCGCACCAACACGTAGAACAGCGGCACCAGGAACACCGACAGCAGCGTGCCGACAGACATGCCCCAGAATACGGCGGTACCGATGGCGCGTTGGCTGGCGGAGCTGGCGCCGGAAGCGACATACAGCGGCACCACGCCCAAGATGAAGGCGAAGGAGGTCATCAGAATCGGGCGGAAACGCAGGTGGGCGGCGGCCAAGGCCGATTCCATCGCGCTCTTGCCCTGCGCTTGCAGGTCTTTGGCAAACTCGATAATCAGAATCGCGTTTTTCGCGCTCAAGCCGACCACGGTAATCATACCAACCATGAAGTAGATGTCGTTGAAGAACACCTCCCGGATGCCGAATACGCCATTGAACAGGTTGCGGCCGAACACACCCAGCACCACGCCGAGGAAGCCCAAGGGGGCAACCAGCAGCACGGCGGCGGGAATCGACCAGCTTTCATACAGGGCAGCCAGCACGAGGAAGGTGGCCAGCAAGACGAAGCCGTAGAGCATGGTGCGCTGGGAAGAGCCGCTGGCCTGTTGTCGCGACTCGCCCGCCCATTCCACGCTGTAGCCGTCCATCTGCGAAACGATGCGCTCCACTTCGGCCATGGCGTCGCCGCTGGAGAAGCCGGATTTGACCGCGCCGCTGATCGACATGGCGGGATAGCCGTTGAAACGGGTGCTCTGCTCCATGCCGGTTTCCCACGAGGCGCTGACCACGGTGGAAAGCGGTACGGCCACGCCTTGGCCGTTGGGCACGGTCATGGCCAGAATCTGCTCGGCCTGCATACGGGATTGGGGCACGGCCTGCACATACACTTTCTGCAAACGGCCGTTGTTGGGGAAGTCGTTCACATACGCCCCGCCCAATGCGGAACCCAAGGTGCTGCGGATGGAAGCCATGCTGATGCCTTGTGCGGCGGCGGCGGCTCGGTCGATGGTGAGCTTGAGCTGCGGCGCATCTTCCAAACCGGCGGCGCGGGTGTCGCCGAACATCGGGTTTTTACGCATTTCGGCAATCAGTTTGTCGCGTGCTTCCACCAAGGCTTGGTGGCCGCGGCTGTTGCGGTCTTGCAGGTAGAACTCCAGGCCGCCGTTACCCAGCTCGCGGATGGGTGGCGGATTCACGGCAATGGCGAAACCGTCGCGGATCAGGCCGCTGGCCATAAATGCGCCGGTGAGTTTTTGGGTGATGCTGGCCGCGTCTTCACCCGGTCCTTTGCGCTCATCCCAGTTTTTCAAAATCACAAAGCCCATGGCCATGTTCTGGCCGCTACCTGAAAAACTGAAACCGGATACGGTAAACACGTCTTTCACGCCGGGTGTATTTTGGGCAATCTGCTCCACGGCCAGCAGGGTTTGGTCGGTACGCTCTTTGGTGGCACCGGCGGGCAGCTGGATGCTGACCATCAGGTTACCTTGGTCTTCCGACGGCAGGAAGGAAGACGGGATGCGGGTGTAGAGCAGGCCGGCGGCGGCCACCAGCGCCAAATACACAATCAGCATACGGCCGGCACGGTGCAGCAAGGCGGCCACCCAGCCTTCGTAGCGCTTGTTGCCGGCGGTGAATTTGCGGTTGAACCAGCCGAAGAAGCCCGTTTTTTCCTCGTGATGCCCTTTCTCAATCGGTTTGAGCAGCGAGGCGCACAAGGCCGGTGTGAGCGACAGGGCGAGGAAGGCGGAGAAGGCGATGGAGAGCACCATGGTGATGGCGAATTGCTGGTAGATTTTGCCGGTGGCACCGCTGAACATGGCCAGCGGTACGAACACGGAAATCAACACGGCGGTAATGCCGACCACGGCGCCGGAAATCTGCCCCATGGCTTTATGCGTGGCTTCGCGCGGCGGCAGGCCTTCTTCCGACATAATGCGTTCCACGTTTTCCACCACCACAATGGCGTCGTCCACCACAATACCGATTACCAGCACCATGGCAAACATGGTCAGCACGTTGATCGACATGCCGAAATAGTAAATACCGGCAAAGCCGCCCAAGAGCGAAATCGGCACCACGATGGTGGGAATCAGGGTGTAGCGGATGTTTTGCAGGAACACAAACATCACAATGAATACCAACACCATGGCTTCCACCAAGGTGTGTACCACTTGTTCGATGGAGATTTCCACAAAGGTGGAGGTATCGTATGGGGCATCCCAAGTAACATCGCCGGGGAAGTACTGCTCCAATTTGGCCATGCGTTCTTTTACCAGCGCGGCGGTGGCGGTGGCGTTGCCGCTGTTGGACAGCATCACGGCCATGCCCACGGTGGGTTTGCCGTTGAGGCGGGTGCTGGCGGAGTAGTCTTCCGAACCCAGCTCGATTTTGGCTACATCGCGCAGATAAACGTTGGCACCGTTTGTGTTGCTTCGCAGGATGATGTTGCCGAACTCTTCCGGCGTGCTGAGCTGGCCGTCGGCAGTGATGGTGGCGGTAATGGTTTGCCCTTGGCTGGCCGGCAGCGAGCCGAGCGAACCGGCGGAAATTTGCACGTTTTGCGCGCTGATGGCGGCGGAAACGTCGGCAAAGGAGAGATTGAAGTTTTGCAGTTTCTGCGGGTCTACCCAAATACGCATGGCTCGTTCTGCCGCAAACAGACGCACTGCGCCCACGCCTTCAACACGCTGCAATTCGGGCACGATATTGCGTTTGGCGTAGTCGGCCATTTCTTCCAAATCTTGAGTTTGCGAAGAGAGTGCCACCACCATCAAGAAGTTGGAGCGGGATTTGGATACGTTTACGCCGTATTGCTGCACGGTGGCGGGCAGGCTGGACAACACTTCGTTCAGTTTGTTGTTCACTTCCAGCTGCGCCACGCTTTCATCGGTATCGGGTGTGAAGGTGAGGGTAACGCTACCTGAACCGCTGGAATCGGCGGAAGTGGACATATAGTCCAAACCTTCCACACCGTTCATATTGCGTTCGATTACCGCCAACACGCTGTCTTCCATCACCTGGGCGGAAGCGCCGGGGTAGGTGGCGGTCAGGTTGAACGTGGGCGCGGCAACAGATGGATATTGCGATACCGGCAGTTTTTGAATGGCCAGCACGCCCGCCAAAATAATGAAGATGGAGATAACCCATGCGAACACGGGCCGGTCGATAAAGAATTTAGCCATTTACACACGCCCCTTTATTTGGCTTGGGAAGCGGCTTGGGCGGCCGGAGCGGAAGCAGCCGCGCCGGATTGGGCCGGAGCAGAAGCGTTGTTGGGCTTGGCCGGGGCGGATTGCTGCGGCTGAGAAGCCTGCCATTCTTGGGTTTTCACTTTTTGCGCACCCATCATGCCGGCAATCATGGTGCCGTCCATGGCCACTTTGTCGCCGTCTTTCAGCCCGCCGGTAACAATCCAGTTGTTGCCGTTTTGGCCGGCAATGGTTACTTCCTGCTGGCGCATCGAGCCGTCGGCGGCCACGACAACCACGGTATCTTTCGCACCGCGGGTAACGGCGCGCTGCGGAATGAGGTAGGCGCGGTTGGCTTGTGCCTGCGGCAGGCGAACGCGCACATACAGGCCGGGCAGCAGGATGTTGTCGTCGTTCGGCACTTCCACGCGCAGGGAAACCTGGCCGGTGGTTTCGTTCACGGTCGGGTCGGTAAACAGCAGGCGGCCTTTTTGCGGATACTCGCTGCCGTCTTCCAAAATAACGGTTACTTCCACCGCACCGTTTACCGCGCTCATCTGGCCTTCGGCAATCTGGCGGCGCATTTTCATCACATCCAGCGCAGATTGGGTAACGTTCACATACATCGGATTGGTTTGCTGAATGGTAGCCAGTACGGTTGCACCGCCGGCAGTGAGCAATGCGCCTTCGGATACGTTGGAGCGGCCGATATAGCCGGAAATCGGCGCAGTGATGCGAGCGTGGTTCACATTAACTTGCGCCGAGCGGATGGCGGCGCGAGCAGCGTTCACATTGGCTACGGCAGAGCGTTGTGCGGCCACGGCGGCATCATATTCCTGTTTGCTGATGGCATCGGCGGCCACCAAGGGCTGGTAGCGTGCCAAGTCGGCATTGGCTTTGGCCTGGGCGGCTTCGGCGGCGGCTAGCTGGGCACGTGCGCTGGCAAGACTGGCAGAGTAGCTGGCGTCGTCCAGTTGATACAGCGGCTGACCGGCCTGCACATAACTGCCTTCTTGGAACAGGCGGCGTTTGATGATGCCGCTCACTTGCGGGCGCACTTCGGCGGAACGGAAAGATTCCAAGCGGCCGGGCAGCTCGGTGCTGATGGTGGTGTCTTCTGCCTTTACGGTGAGCACGCTGACCACCAATTCCGGTGCGGCCTGTTGCTGTTGTGCGCCTTTGCCGCAGGCAGACAGCGCCAATACGGCAGCCACGGCGATTGCGCTCAGCCTGAAGCCCGTTTTCCCTGATATGCTGAAATATGTCATTATGATGGCCTTAAATTAAGTTGATGTTTAATTAATGAATTATGGCCGCTTGAAGCCTGAGAGGCAAAAGCAGCCGCAGAGAATAAAACCAGCATTTTACATACATCAATGTGTGTCGTCTATGGCTATCTGAATGAGGAAATGCTAATATACTAAAAAGCAACATTATTGCGCAGGCAGGCTGAAAGGGAGCTTGAAAGCCTGCTCTAGGCGTGACAGAATTAATTAATAAATAAAACCAGTTAATGATCTGGAAATAACGATGAGAAAAACGAAAATCGAAGCGCAGAAAACACGCAACTACCTACTTAAGGCAGCCTTAGACACATTTTATACAAGAGGGGTTAGCCGTTCATCTTTAAACGAAATCGCTCAAACCGCCGGTGTAACCCGTGGTGCGCTGTATTGGCATTTTAAAAACAAAGAAGATTTGTTTGAAGGTTTGTTTCAACAAGTATTTGCTGAAATGTCGAGTGAGCTGGCGCACGATATAGAAAACCAGTCGCCGGATATTTGGGAAAGTTTTGAAGTGGCCACCATTAATTTGTTTCGCAAGGTGGAAACAAATGAAACGGTAAGGAAGTTTTGCAATATTATTCATTTGAAGTGCGAATATACCGAGCAAAACCATTCTGTGGTGAAAATTATGCGCAGCTATCAGGATATGTGGCAGCGCCAACTGACCGATGTGCTGACCCTGAGCCTGCAACAGAAAAAACTGCCGGAAGATTTGAATATTAATTTGGCCGTGATATTTATGATGTCGGTGATCAGCGGGCTGATGAGTATTTGGATGAATATGCCCGAGCAATTCAGCATCGGCAAAATTGCGCCGCAGGTTATCCGCACTGCCATGGGGGCATTGCAGAATGCGCCAAGTTTGTGTACCCAGTCTTCCAAACCCCTGCCGTTGAGCATGCGGCAGCATAAGGCTTAATATTCCCATACCCATACAGGCTACCTGAAAACTGTCTGCCGAAAGATGCAGGGATTTTCAGGTAGCCTGAAGCCTTTTTATAGCAGGATTTTTGCAGGCAAGGCAGCCGCATATGCTAATGCTGCAAAGCAGTCTGGTTTGCTGCAATCCGCTATACAGGCTACCTGAAAACCATCTGCATAACCGGCCAGGCAGGTTTCAGGTAGCCTAAAGCCGTTTATTACTATTCTAGTTTCTCAGAATCTGCCAGTATGAAAACCTTGTCTCCCAAGTTAATCTTCTCCCTGTTGCTTATCGGCGTGGCAGCGGGCTTTACCGGCATTGTGCTGACGTTGCTGCTGCACACGGTGCAGCATTTGGCGTTTGGTTATCCGCTGAATATGGAGTTGTCGTATCGCGTGATGGTGGAGGAGAGCTCGCCGCTGCGGCGCTTGACGGTGTTGCTGTTGTGCGGCGGCTTGGTGGGGGTGGGTTGGGTGATGTTGCACCGGCTGGCCTCGCCTTTGGTATCGATTAAAACGGCGGTGGCGAACGGGCAGAGAATGCCTTTGGCGGCCACGCTGATTCATGCGCTGCTGCAGATTGTTACCGTGGGCTTGGGTTCACCGCTGGGGCGTGAAGTGGCGCCGCGTGAAATCAGTGCGGCGTTGGCGGAGCGCTGGGCGGCATCGCGGGGTTTGGATGAGGAAGAGCGTAAAATCCTGCTGGCTTGCGCTTCGGGCGCAGGTTTGGCGGTGGTGTACAACGTGCCGTTGGCGGCGGCGGTGTTTGTTTTGGAAACCTTGTTGTTATCGTGGTCGCGCGAGCGGCTGCTGGCAGCACTGTTGGCTTGCGGCACGGCGGTGTTGGTGCTGCGCGCGGCGTTGGGCGATGTGATTCAGTATCCGCTGCTGAATTTCCCTTTGCCGGATAAGTGGTTTAATGCGTGGGCGCTGGCGGCTGCACCTTTGCTGGCGCTGGGCGTGTGGGCATTTGAACGGAGTATGGACAGGCTACCTGAAATTCCGCGGCGTAAACCGGTGATGGTGTGGGTGGCTTTGCTGTCGTTTGCGCTGATCGGACTGATGGCTTGGTATTTTCCAGAGATTATGGGCAACGGTAAGGCTGGTAATCAGTTGAGTTTTCAGGCTACTTTGGGCTGGCGGCAGGCTTTTGGCCTGCTGGCGGCGAAGTGGGCGGCGCTGTTGTTGGCCACGCTGGCCGGGGCTTACGGTGGGCGGATTACGCCTTCAATGATGCTGGGTGGGCTGATTGCATTTTTAGCGGCCTGTGTTTGGAATGTTTGGTTGCCTGGGGTAGACATAGGCGCTGCGGCATTTGTGGGGGCAACAGTATTTTTGGGTGTGGCACAGAAAATGCCGATTACTGCATTGGTGTTTATGATGGAATTGTCGCGCCAGTCACCCGCGCTGTGGCTGCCGCTGTGTTTGTGTTTGATGCTGACTTTGCTGGTGTATCGGCGTTGCCGATGAGGCAGGCAATTTGAGGGTGGGGCGGATTGAAAGGCTACCTGAAAATAAAACGGCGGTATTGCCATGCCGCTGCCGATTTCTTCCAGCTGCCATAAGCAGGCATAACAAAAGGCTACCTGAAGTTTCAGGTAGCCTTTGCTGTGCTGAATAAGCTTAGCGGATATTAGCCTGTTGATAGAGGCGGGCAATTTCCTGCTCGATCAGCAAGTTTTGCAAATCTTGCTGGATTTGCGGTTTCAGTTGAGCAAACGGCGGCACACGAACGGGGCGTTTGGCTTCCATATAGAAGATGGCGAAAATGCCGTTGCTTTCCACCGGGGTTTCGGT
>CAUPYH010000073.1:0-9043 GCA_963515595.1 uncultured Eikenella sp.
TGGATGCGTTTGAGCGTGAAATCCTGGGTGAGCACGAAGGCAATCTGATCACGCCACACGAGGCCGAGCTGGGTAACGGTTTTGCCGGTTTTCACGTGCTGCACCACTTCGTCGGCGGTCAAATCCTGTTTTGATACACGCACGGTGGGCGCGGCATCGCCCGTGCCTTTGAGTTCGCACATATCATCCAGCTCGAAGCCGCCGCCACACGTGCCGGCGAGCAGCCATTCGGTCATCAGGGAGGAAGGCGATTGTTTGGTGTTCGGCAGTTTGGCTTCGAGCCCGCCCAAGGCTTCGCGCAGCTTGGCCAGCAGGTTTTCCGCACGGGTGGCCGAGGCTTGGTTTACCAGCAGGAAGCCGCTGCGCGTGTCGCACACGGCCTGCGTTTTGCTGCTGCGGGTGAAGGCGCGGGGCAGCAGGTCGTCCGTAATCTGTTCTTTGAGCTCCTGCTTTTCTTTTCGCCCCACGGTGCGCGCTTCGGCTTCTTGGATTTCGGTGATTTTGTCGTCCAAAATCTCGCGGATCACGCCGGCAGGCAGCACTTTTTCAGATTTTTTCAGCGCCACGCTCCAAGTGAAATCGGCGGGAAACACCAATTCTGGTGAAAACCCTTCCGGCGGGGCAAAGCCTTCGCCAAACCAGTCCAAACCCTGCGGCGAGGCAAATTCGGCCGCTTGCAGCTTGGCGGACAGGGTCTCTAAATCCGGCAGTTTGTCTTTGTTTAGGGGATAAAAGCTGACTTGTTTAAACCACATTTTGCTTGTTGTTTCTATCTGTTTCAAAGCGCGGCATTATACCGCCAATCCGACCAGTTTGCCGTTTCCACCCAAACTTCCCGCACAGACTTGCTTTTGCTAAAGGCTACCTGAAAACGTGAGCTTCAATAAAGTGAAAACCAAGGCCGTACAAAGTGAAGATCGTGTCTGCGAAGCCTAAGCGACCGCCTCCATCCAAACTTAAAACTGCCTGCGCCCTGCTGATGCTTGACAGCGCATTTCGCATCGGTATAATGCGCGCTCTTTCCCGCATGCGCCCATCGTCTAGAGGCCTAGGACACTGCCCTTTCACGGCGGCAACCGGGGTTCGAATCCCCGTGGGCGTGCCAGATTTTTAATAAACCCTTACTGAGAGCTAGTAAGGGTTTGTTTTTTGTCTTTTACAATTAATAGATGGGTATGCTTCCCACTCTGTTAGTTTGTCTTTGCAATTCGTTTCAAGTAGTTAGTTTTCTGTTTGGCTATAAATTACATTGGATTTGCAACAGTGATTGTATTGGACAGTTAAATAAAGTTATTCAAAATCATTATTATACTGCAAAGGGTTTCTTCAATTTATCCGCGGGGACTTCCATCATTCCATTTTACATATTCCTGAATATCAGGGGTTCTTTCTTATTGGAAAGCCATATGGTATTTAGCGACTGAAGTGTCTTTATGGCAAGGTTACCCAATTTCTTGTTAGTGAACGACATCTTGGCGGATAATGTGAAAGTCGCCCGGCGTTGTTTGTCCAAAAAAAACGGGTGGAGAAACAGTAAAAAGGCTACCTGAAACGGTTTGACCGGTTTCAGGTAGCTTACATTTTGGCTGCCATGTGGCGCTGGGCTCAAGCTGTGCCGATCGGGCGGCAGGCGATCATGTAGTTGACGTCTGTTCGGCGGCAGAGGCGGTAGCGGCGGGTTAGGGGGTTGTAGGTGAGGCCGCTGGTGGCGGTGATGTTCAGCCCGGCTTGGCGGCAGAGGCGGGCAAGATCGGCGGGATTGATGAAGTGCTGCCAGTCGTGGGTGCCTTTGGCCACGAGGCCGAGCAGGTATTCGGCGGCGATGATGGCTTGGGCGTAGGATTTGGCGGTGCGGCTGAGGGTGGAGAAAAAGAGGCTGCCGCCGGGTTTCACCAGTTTGGCGCAGGCGGTAATCACGGAGGCGGGGTCGGGCACGTGTTCCAGCATTTCCATGCAGGTAACCACGTCGTAGGCGGCGGGCTGCTCGGCGGCGAGCGCTTCCACGCTGATGCAGCGGTAGTGCAGGTTGGCCAGGCCTTGTTGTTCGGCGTGGGATTGGGCTACCTGAAGGGATTTTTCGGCCATGTCGATGCCGGTGGCCTGCGCGGCTTCGCGGGCAAGGGCTTCGCTGAGGATGCCGCCGCCGCAGCCCACGTCGAGCACGTTTTTGCCGGTTAGGCCGCCGCTATGTTCGCGGATGAAGCCCAGTCGCAGCGGGTTGATTTCATGCAGGGACTTAAATTCGCCCTCGGGATTCCACCATTGGGCGGCTAGACGGCTGAATTTGTCGATTTCGGCGGCATCGACATTTTGGGCGCTGGTGTTCATGTTTTCTCCAAAAAGGGGTTTCAGGTAGCCTCAATTTAAGCGTGAGGCTACCTGAAAAATGCAGCGGCAAAAGGTTTAGCGGCGGCCGCTGTTGTAGCGTTGCAGGCTGCGTTGCACGGGGGTTTTGATGGCAGCGCAGTATTGTTGCTGAGATTTGCCTGCGGTTTGGCTGTCAAGAAAGGTACGAACTTCGGCTTCATTCAGCAGGCGCTCGCAGTTGGCTTGTTCAAACTGTTGCTGAGCGGCGTTAAAGGCGTTTTTGTAGCGTTCGTCTTGGGCTGCGGCGGGCTCGCAGGCAGAGACGTGGATGACGATTTGGAAGCCGTCTTTCAAATAGCCCAGGCATTGTTGTTTGCTGGCTTGGGCAGGCGCGGCTTGGGCGATGGCGGGTAGGAGGGCGGCAGTAAGGAGGGCTAGGGTGCGGAGTTTCATTGGAGGAGTTCCTGTATGTGGCTTGGAAGAGGAGGCTACCTGAAAATTGCTTTTCAGTTTTTCAGGTAGCCTGTGGGCTATTTGACGTTGCGGTAGCGGTGGGCAATGCCTGGCAGTTCGTCTTTGACGGCAGGGCAGAACAGGCGGCTGGTTTGACCGAGCCGCTGGAGTTCAAGATTGATGGCGGCTTGGGCTTCGTCTTCGCTGACGATGTCTAGGCAGCTGTCGTGCTCGAATTGGGTTTGGGTGTTTTTGAAGGCGGTTTGGTAGCGCTCCTCGGTGGCGGCATCGGGACGGCAGGCCTGGGTGAAGGCGGAGAGGTTGTTACCATCGACAACGTAGCGCAGGCATTGGGCTTTTGCGGCGGCGTGTTCGGCAGCTTGGTTGCTGTCTTGCGGGCTGTTGTCTTGTGGCTCGGGGTTAGGCTGCGGGCGCTCTTGGGTGTAGGCAGTTTGTTCGTTATCTTGTCGGCGGGTTGGCCGGCTGTGCCGGATTGGGGATTGGGTGGCGTTGTGGCCGGTATCGCGCTGCTGGCGGGCGTTGGTGCGGGTGTTGGCGGGTTTGGTTTCCTGTTGTTGGCGCGAGTTTGCACGGCCGGTGGCAGGCTTGTTGTCGTGTTCCCTGCTTTGGCTGTTGCGACCGCGGGCGGGTTTGGCTTCCTGCTGCTGGCGTGAGTTGGCGCGGCCGTTGGCTGGTTTGTTGCTGTCTTGGGTTCTGTTTTGACTGTTGCGGCCGCGCTGGGGTTTGTTGTCTTGCGGTTTGGAAGATGAGTTTCTGCCGGAAGAGGCGCGCTCTTGAGGCCTGCTCTGCGCGGGTTTGGATTGGGATGCACGGCCGGATGAGGGTTTGGCGGGGGCGGCGATGGCGAGTGCGGGAAGGATGGCGGCGAGGGTGGCGAGGGTTTTGAGTTTCATGGAGTTTGCTTTATGGCGTTGTGGGAAAAGGGTTTGAGGGATTTCAGGTAGCCTGTCAGCTATTTGGCTGCCCCTAATCTACCGGATTGGGCGCGGGAAGGCATATATCTGGCTACGGCCGGTCAGGATGTCGAATCATAGCGCAAGGCAGATGAGAAGGCGATAGTTATGAGGGCTGTGCCCGTTTGAATTTTCAGGTAGCCTTTAAATTATTCTTGCCGCTGCCACAATACAAATGCCTCGTGCTTCTCGCGCGGGCGGTTGGCGCTGGCGAGTTCGGCGGCATCGGGCACGGATTCGTGGCGCAGGGTGGCGACGAAGCGGCAGTTTTCGCCTAGAGGGTAACGGCTGTATTCCTGCCAGGCGTGGCGCACCACGGCATGCTGCGCGGAAACGCAGGCATCGGCCGGCAGTTCGGCTTCCAGCCGCCGCACCACGGGGCGGTAGCTTTTGGCTGCATCCAGCCAGGGCAAGAACAGGGTGAGGATGAGCGACCAGCACAGCGTGAGCCCGGCCGCCCAGTTGGTTACCGCCTGCCGGCCGCGCACATATTTGCGCGTAATCGCCAAGAGCCACACCGGCGTGAACAATACGGCCACGATAACCGGGAAATAATCGATATCCCGCTGATAATACGGGCTGAAATAAGCCGCGCGCTCGGCCAGCTTGGCCGGCCAGCCGAAGTTCATAGCGAAAAAGCCGAGCCACACAAACAGCGCCAGCGAGCCGAAAGTCATGATGCCGAACCAGTTGAAAAACGCCGCCGCGCCGCGCCGAAGCTGGTCGGCCTGCGCCGCTGCCGCCAACACCAAAGGCGGCAACAGCAACATTAAATTGTCTTCCATATGTTGCGGCGAGATGATCAGCACGAGGCCGAACACAGCCAGCCAAATCAGGCACAGGCTGTTCCAGCCGTGGCGCGGCAGGCGGCGCTGGCGGTAGAGCGTCCATAAGGCCAGCGGCCAGGCCGGGAAGGCAAACCACAGCAGGTTTTTCAGATAATAAGCGGCGGAAAAACCGAAATCCAAGCGGGCGAAACCGCCGAACGGCGCGAGCGCGTGATACTGCCACCATTGCAGGAAGGCCTCGTGCGACAAACCATTGAGCACCAGCGGCCACACAAACAGCAAAGGCAGCGTCAGCCCTGCCGCCGCCAGAAGCGTGAGCCAGAAGCGTTTGTTGTGCCAATGCGAATCCAGCAGCAACAGCGCCGTGGTGAGCATCACGCCCAACAGCGGCAACAGGCTACCTGAAAGCGACAACACCGTCCAACCCAAGAGCGTGAGCACAATCGCCTTCACCGTTTTCTGCCGCGCCATCGCCAGAGCGTAGAAACTCAGGCTCAAGCCGCACAGGGTAACGATTTGCCCGCCGATGAAGTGGCTCATCATCAGCAGGCCCGGGCAGCCGATCAGCACCAGCACCGCCGTACGCCCGTTGCGCCGCCCCAAAAGCATCCGCCCCGCGCCGCCCATCGCCGCAAGCGACACCGCCGCGAGCAAGGCATTCACCATGCGCACCGCCTCATACGGCGGCAGATGACCGAACAGTTTCAAAAACAGCAGGGAAAGCCACATATACAGCGGCGGCACATCCCAAAACAGCGTCCCGCCATCCTGCGGCAGCCACCACTGTCCGCTCTCCGCCGCCTGCCGGATAACCGCATACACCGAGATTTCGTCTTGCCACAAATCATGCGCGAACACGCCCGGCCACAGCCAGACAAAAGCCAGCAGCAGCAAGAGCCAGGGCCGCTCGTAGGTGGGCGGGGCGGGGCGTTGCTCGGGCGGAACGTAGGTTAGCATGGGATGTTTGGCAGGAAATTCAAATTGGGCGCTATTGTATAGCAAAGTGCGGGGCGGGGGTGGATAGGCGGGAGGCTACCTGAAAATGGAGCGGCCACGAAGTGAGCATATGGCATAGCAGGGTGGTGCTGTGCCGCCGTTTGGCTGCGTTTACCGGCTTTCAGGTAGCCTGCCGGGTTCAGTTGGCGCGGCGCAGGTAGGTGGCGAAGCGGGGAGTGCCTTTGGCGGTGAAGCCGCGGTATTTGTAGGTGATGCGGCTGCCGATTGGCGGCGGGTTGCGGCGGTCGGCATCTTTGAAACCCGAGCCGATACGGAATTCGCCGGTTTCGTTGCGGCAGGACACAGCGCCGAGCAGGCCGGCGTTGCGGCCGTTGCCTTCGTGGTGGGCGGTAACGGTGCATTCCGCGTCGTGCGCGCTTTTGAGCTTGAGCAGGTTGTCGCTGCGGCCGCCTTGGTAGGGGATATTGGGGTTGCGCAGCATCACGCCTTCGCCGCCTTGGGCTTCGATTTGGCGCAGGAATTGTTGGGCATGGGCGGCATCGCGCACGGGGGTTTGCGGGATGACGGCGATTTTGGCCTGCGGGTGGGCGGCGAGGTGGCGCTGCACGAGGGCAAGGCGCTGATACAGGTTGCCAGGAGCTTGGGGCGCATCGAAAACGTGCAGCTTGATGCCGCTCCAATCGCCGTTGGCGCTGCGGACGGCGGCGGAAATCTGCTCGAATGCGCCGCGTCGGCTGTAGAGCTCGCCGTCGAGCGGATAGGGCGGGAAATCGCGGGTGAAACTGGCGGGCGGGGAGAAGGGGTGGCCTTGGCGGCTGATGAGTTTGCGACCGTCCCAATAGGCGCGCACGCCGTCGAGCTTTTCGCTCATCGCCCAGCCGGCAATGTTCTGGCCGTTGTACTCTTTGGCCAGGATAAGGTTGGGCGCGGCGTGCAGGGCGGGGGCGAGCAGGAGGGCGGCGAGGACGAGGAGGAGTGGTTTCATGGCGGTTTTGTTTGGGTGGGGTGGTGTGCTGGGAGGCTACCTGAAAGCGTTATTTCAGCGCAATTTCTGCAAAAACGGATTAAACGCGATTTCCCACAAAAAGCCGTCGGGGTCGGCGAGGTAGCCGCTGTAGCCTCCCCAGAACACTTTCTGCGGGGCTTTGATGATGTTGATGTTTTTTGCGGCAAACCCGGCAAACAGTGCGTCCACTTCGGCTTCGCTGCCCACGTTGTGCGCCAAGGTGAAGCGTGGGAAGCCGCTGCTTTGTTCCGGTATTTGTGCGTCGCGCGCCAGGGCGGCTTTGCCGAACAGGGCGAGCAGCAGCGCGTTCCCGGCTTGGAAAAAGGCAATATTTTCGTTGCTGTTTGCCGTTTCCTGCCAGCCGAATACATCCCGATAAAAACGGCGCGATTCGGCAAGGTCGGCCACGCCGAGCGTAATGTAGTTGATGTGTTGTTCCATCGGTTTTCCTTTTGGCTGGGAGAGATATTGAGAGGCTACCTGAAAAGCGGTTTTGCGTTTTCAGGTAGCCTTTGCCATGCCGCGCTTTAAGACGAGGCGAAGGCTTCAAACGGCACGGCGAGCAGGGGCTCGGCGCCTTGGCGGATGCGTTCGGCGCAGGCGTGGGCTTGGGGCAGCACGTAGGCGAGGTAGGCGCGGGCGGTGTGCTGCTGGGCTTGGCAGAATGCGCTGCCGAAGCGTGCTTCTGCATTGCGGGCGGCGAGGAAGTTTTGCGCCAGGGCGGCAGCGCCGAGGGTGAGGGAGATTTGCTCCAGATAGGCGGCGGCGTTGAGGGCGGTGGCGGCGGGGTTGGTTTCGTGCTGCTGCACGAGGAGGGCGGTACTGCGTTCGGCCAATTCGAGGGCGCGCTGGAGCGGCTCGGCGGTGGCGGGCTCGATGGCGGCGAGCTCGTTGGCGGTTTGCTGGGCTTCGGCGAGCAGGGTGCGCACGAGGCTGCCTTTGTCGGACACGGTTTTGCGGGCGAGGTCGGCGGCCTGCACGCCGTTGGTGCCTTCGTAGATGGCGGTGATGCGCACGTCGCGCACGAGCTGGGCGATGCCGGTTTCTTCTATATAGCCTGCGCCGCCGAATACTTGCATGGCGAGATTGGCGAGCACGGTGCCGTTGTCGCTGCACCAGGCTTTAACGATGGGGATGAGGTAGTCGAGCCGGCCTTTGGCGGCTTTTTTGGCGGCGGGTTCGGGGTGTTGGTGTGAGGCGTCGAGCGCGGCGGCGGCCTGGAGATACAGGGCGCGCTGGGCGGCGATGGTGGCTTTTTGCACCAGCAGCATGCGGGCGACGTCGGGGTGGTGGATGATGGTGAGTGGGGTGCCGTCGGGCGCGCTGCCTTGGATGCGCTCGTGGGCGTAGGCCAGCGCCTGCTGGTAGGCGGCTTCGGCCACGGCGTGGCCTTCGATGCCCACGCCCAGGCGGGCATGGCTCATCATGGTGAACATATAAAGCAGGCCGCGCCCGGCTTTGCCGATGAGGTAGCCTTCGGCTTCGTCGAACTGCATCACGCAGGTGGGGCTGGCGTGGATGCCCATTTTGTGTTCGATGGCGGTGGCGGACACGCCGTTTTTCTCACCGATGCTGCCGTCGGGCTTGATTTTGTATTTGGGCACGATAAACAGCGAAAGGCTTTTGATGCCGGAGGTGGTGCCGGGCAGGCGGGCGAGCACGAGGTGGATGATGTTTTCGGCCAGTTCGTGTTCGCCCCAGGTGATGAAGGTTTTCTGGCCGCTGATGCGGTAGCTGCCGTCTTCCTGCGGCACGGCTTTGGTGGCCACTTGGGAAAGGTCGGTGCCGGCCTGCGGCTCGGAGAGGTTCATGGTGCCGCTCCAGAGGCCTTGCACCATTTTGGGCAGGAAGGTTTGCTTTTGCTCTTCGGAGCCGTGCTTGGCAATGGTTTCCACTGCGGCCACGGTGAGCATGGGCAGCAGCGAGAGGGCGAGGTTGCCGCAGTAGTACATTTCTTCGCACGCGGCAGAAATCACCGCAGGCAGGCCTTGGCCGCCGTATTCCGCCGGGGCGCGCAGGCCGGGCCAGCCGGCTTCGCAGAAGGCTTGGTAGGCAGCGGCAAGGTCGGGATGGGTGACGACTTTGCCGTTTTCCAGGCGCGCACCGTGCAAATCGCCGGTGCGGCTAGTGGGCAGGAAGACTTCTTCGCTGAACTTGGCCGCTTCTTCGATGATAGCGGCGGCGATGTCTTCGTCCAGGCCGCTTTCGGCATACCATCGGGCGATTTCGGCCAGGTTGCCGTGGGTTTGCAGGGCGAATAAGAGTTCGTTTATGGAGGCGCGGTAGGACATGGAAGGCTCCTTTGTAGTAGAAGGGAAGATACGGTCTAGCATAGCAAATCCGCAGAGGCTTGGGTATGGCGGCGACGGGCTGGCTTGATACGTAGCAAAAAAGGCTACCTGAAACTTTCAGGTAACCTTGGATAGGGTGTCGGGTGCGGGAATCCGGCTTATTGGTTTTCAGGTAGCCTAAGGTGGGGTGTAGGGTGTGTGCGGAACGCACACACGCCGTTGCCCGTTATTCCAAAACTGCGTGCGTGCGTTTCGCACACACCCTTG
>CAUPYH010000074.1:0-8946 GCA_963515595.1 uncultured Eikenella sp.
GGTGGCGGTCGGGCGGTTGGTTGCTATGATACGGGAGTTCCGATATACAAGGGTGTGTGCGAAACGCACGCACGCAGTTTTGGAATAACGGGCAACGGCGTGCGTGCCGTAGGCACGCACCCTACACGCTGATGCGGGTCGGTTTGTGAATCAGGATCCGATTGGGTTGGAAGGTGGGGATAATCTGTATTGGTTTGCACCGAATGTAAAGAAGTGGGTCGACCCATTGGGACTTGATCCCTTTGCTAAGGCAATACAATCTGGAGCAGCACAACGAACAGGAAAAACTTTCCAAGGAGCACAAATATTTAAATTTACCGAAAAAACTACGATTGGAGGAACCACCTTTAAAAAAGGAGATTACTTTTACTTAGATAATCTACATAAAGATCATTATGAGACATTTAATAAATGTGGCTCATCGAAGGGGGTATTTAATATGAATGGCTCCTTAAATCCATCCAAAACGGAAAAAGCTAAAAAAAGAACCGGACCTCTTTAAATCAAAAAGGAAATATAAATATGAACATATTAGAAAAACAAGAAAATGATGAAATTGAAGGCACTTTTTGTCATGAATTATTTGAAAATTCATTTTTTGATGATAAGCTATGCCAAGAGCTACTAGTTGAATTACCTAACATTAACAAAACTGCAAGCTCTACGCAGATCATAAAATGGATTATTTCCAGCGTAGATACTTGCTTCACTAGCCACCATGATGACAATGATTTATATCAAATAAAAAATTATTCAAAAAAAATAGAAGACAAATGGAAAGAGTATCGACAAATATTAGAAAAATATACTTAATAAAAAACTATTTGCTTTTACTCTACTTGACTAGCTGATTAATTCTGTCAAATTTGTAGGATGTATGTAGTCTTAAGGCCGTCTGAAACTCTAAACCCTCACTCGCCCCCCCTTCAGCAAGCCATAGCCCATATGAAACATCCAATCCCGACGTAGGGTGGGTTAGCCGCAGGCGTAACCCAACAAATTAAAGTATGGAATATTTGGTTTCCCAGCACAACTTACACGCTTATTCAACCAAAGGCTACCTGAAATTTTAGCTACGCAGAAACTTCGCTGCGCTACGTTTTCAGGTAGCCTTTCCCTATCCCTCCCGACTTACGGCGCACACTCCTCCCACACCGCTTCGCCGTCTTCGCCAAACAAATGCAGGCGCAGGCGGCTGTCGGGCAGGGTTTCGATGCGCAGGCGGCCGCTGCTGCTGTGGGCGGCTCCGGCGAGGGTGAGGTGTTGGCGGGTGTAGGCGATGCTGCTGCGTTCGGTGTAGCGGCCGAGCAGGAAGCCTTTGCGGATGCCGCCGCCTTCGTATTCCGCCCACACGGTGTCGCCGTCTTGGTGGAAGCGGCAGCGTTCGGGCGTTTCGCCTGCATTGCCTGCTTTGGCGGGTTGGAACGCTTTGCCTTCGAGGCTGAACGGGGCTTGGTCGGTTGCGGCGGGGGCGGGGCTTTGGCGGAAATAAAGCAGCAGGTCGCGGAAAACGTCGGGGTCTTTCACGAAGGTCATTTCGCCGCCCTGCGGGAAATGGTAGTCGAGCAGGCGGGATACCCAGAAACGGATGCAGCCGGCGCGGTGGGCAATGGGCAGGTAGGCCTGTTCGGCGGGGGTGAGGGGGCGCACGCTTTGATAGCCGCGCATAAAGGCTTGCTGCAACTGCGGGTCGATGCGGTTGTCGGCCAGGCGCGCCCAGTCGTTTACGGCGATGGCGAGGTCGTACATGAAGCTGCCGTTGCAGGCGTAGTAGAAATCGATGAAGCCGGCTACCTGAATGCCGTCGAGCAATACGTTGTCTTTGAACAAATCAGCGTGGATGATGCCGTGGGGCAGGTGGCTGTCGGGGTGGGCGGCGAGAAAGGCGATTTCGTCTTGCAGCAGCGCGGCATCTTCACTGCTCAGGCAGGGCAGCAGGCGGCGGCTTTCGGCTTCCCACCAGGCGGCGTGGCGCGGGTTGGGCATGCTTTGGCCGAAGCTCTGCCCGGCAATGTGCATTTTGGCAAGCATAGCGCCGGTGTGGAAGCATTGGGCGGCATCGGGCACGGCGGTGTCGCGGCCGTTGAGGAAGGTAGCAAGGCAGGCGGGTTTGCCGGCGAGCGTGCTGTCGAAACGCCCGTCGCGGCGGGGGATGGACGCAGGGCAGGCCACGCCGTTGCGGCTGAGGTGCTGGCTCAGATCCATGAAAAATGGCAGCTCTTCGCGGGTGAGCACCTCGAAGATGGTGAGCACATAGCGGCCGCGGTCGGTGTCGAGGAAATAGTTGCTGTTGGTCACGCCTTGGGCAATGCCTTGCAACGACACGAAGCCCCCTAAGTCGTAGTCTTCTAAAAACTGGCGGATTTCTTGATCGGAAACGCTGGTGTAAACAGACATGGCGGGCATCGCGGCAAAGTGGTTGAGGAACGGGCATTCTAGCAAATGAAACAGCAGGCAGGCTACCTGAAAGCGCAAGCTTCGCCATCCGTCAAAAACCGTATGCTTCGGCAAAAATAATATCGCAATAATTTCCCGCCACCAGCCGTAAAACGAGCGAAACCCGGCGCTGCCAAACTGCGCCATCCGCCCTGCCCGCGCTGCTTTCAGATAGCCTCTGTTTAAGCAACCCAATCTAAGCGAGAGTTATAATATAACATTATTTAAATCAACCAGTTATTTCATGCCCAAACCTTGACTACCGGCTTGGAAAAAGTGCATACTTCTAGCTGAATAGTCCCCCCTAATCAACCAATCAGCACAAGGATCATAGCCATGAAAATGAAAGCAGCAGTTGTTACCCCCCAATGCGACGGTAACGTAGAAATCGTTGAGCGCGACATCCCTGCCGTGGGCGCGGGCGAAGCGCTGGTGGAAGTGGAATACTGCGGCGTGTGCCACACCGACTTGCACGTGGCTGCCGGCGACTACGGTAAAAAACCCGGCCGCGTGCTCGGCCACGAAGGCATCGGCATCGTGAAGCAGATTGCGCCCGATGTAACCACCCTGAAAGTGGGCGACCGCGTGAGCATTGCTTGGCTGTTTGCCAGCTGCGGCCACTGCGAATACTGCATCACCGGCCGTGAAACCTTCTGCCGCAGCGTGCTGAACGCCGGCTACACCGCCGACGGCGGCATGGCCACCCACTGCGTGGTGAAAGCCGATTATGCGGTGAAAGTGCCCGAAGGCCTCGATCCCGCCCAAGCTTCCAGCATCACCTGCGCCGGCGTAACCACCTATAAAGCCATCAAAGTGGCCGGCGCTGCGCCCGGTCAGTGGATTGCCATCTACGGCGCCGGCGGCTTGGGCAACCTGGCCGTACAATACGCCAAGAAAGTGTTCGGCGCACACGTGATCGCCGTGGATATCAACGACGACAAACTGGCTCTGGCCAAAGAATCCGGCGCTGATTTGATCGTAAACCCGGCCAAACAAGACGCTGCCAAGTTCATTCAAGAGAAAACCGGCGGCGCACACTCCGCCGTGGTAACTGCCGTGTCTCGTGCTGCATTCAATTCCGCCGTGGATTGCGTGCGCGCTTGCGGCCGCGTGGTGGCCGTTGGCCTGCCGCCCGAAACCATGGATTTGTCGATTCCGCGCCTGGTGCTGGACGGCATCGAAGTGGTGGGCTCACTGGTGGGCACACGCAAAGACTTGGAAGAAGCCTTCCAATTCGGTGCCGAAGGCATCGTGGTACCCGTGGTGCAGCTGCGCCAGCTGGACGAAGCCAACACCATTTTCCAAGAAATGCGCGACGGCAAAATCCAAGGCCGTATGGTTATCGACATGAAAGCTTGCGGTTGCCATCACTAAGCTTTAGGCTGTAAGTAAACAGGCCGCTCCAAAATGGGGCGGCCTGTTTTGCGGATGAGGCTACCTGAAACCTTGAAACTTGCTGTGCTGCGTTTAAACTTCGTTGCCGCACACGTTTTCAGGTAGCCTTTTCCTTTGTCTATTTATTCCACATAACGAACCCCTTGCGCCACTTCCCTACGCCTCAACCATTTCGGCACAAACACCGCCGCCAAAGTAGCCGCCACCACCAGCACAATCCCCAGCCACGACAGCGCCGAAATCTGTTCACCCAAAATCAACACCGCCAGCCACGCCCCGAAAATCGGCCCCAGCGCCGATAAAATGCCCGAAAAATTCGCCGACACCGTTTTCATCCCGATATTCCATAAATTGTAGGCCAGCCAGCTGCAGCACACCCCCAAATACACCAGCCCCAGCGTGCCGCGCCAATTCCAATCGATATGCAGGCTGTCGGCCAGCGTCAAACTTGCCGGCAGACACAGCAACGGCGCTACCGCCATCGTTATCGAAGTAAACGCCTGCACCCCCACCTTTTCAATCATCTTCTGCGAAGGGCGCAATACCGTGCAAAACACCGTATTGCCCAACATCACCAGCGTGCAGCCCCAAAGGCTGATTTCACCGCTGCTCTTGCCGCCCGCAATCAGCAGCGCCACCCCGGCAAACGCCGCCACACCGCACAGCCACACAAACCAATGCGCCCGGTCGCGGAAAAAGAAGTGGCCGATAAACACCGTTAAAATCGGGCTCAAGCCGATAATCGTGGTGGCGCTGGCTGCCGACGTATATTTCGCCCCCACAAATTCCGGCATCATTACCATCACATAATTCAAAAACGACAGCCACAGCAAACCCCGCCAATACCGCGCATCAATCTGCCGCCAATAGCGCAAACACAGCGGCAAGGCCAGAACAGAAGCAATCATCAGCCGAAACAACAACATAAGCTCCGGTTCCATCATCGTGTAGGTATATTTGGCCGCAATAAAAGCGCTGCTCCATAAAAGCAGCGCAACAATTTGGTAAAACACAGCTCCCCCTCAGGCACATCCTGCCGAAAAACTATAGTGTAAACAGTATACTACACCCATATAACTGCCAGCAAGGGCAGAAACAGGCTTCCCGCACAAACCCTGCGCTAAAGCAAACAAACCCTGCCTCACAGTCGCTTTTTTGCACACATTATTTCATTCAGGCTACCTGAAAAAGCAGGCTGCACACGGGAGAATGCATCTAGCCTGCCCTTTTTTCAGGTAGCCTTTATTCATATTTGTTCAACTGCATCAGATAAATTTTCAGGTAGCCCCTACCCGAAGGGCTACCTGAAAATCTAGGCAGGGCGTGTGAGCCATACACACCAGTCATGCAGACTACGCTTGCTTTCATTACTTATTAATTTGCATGACTAGAAAATCCGGTGCCGTTCTATAATATCTAATAACCAGAACACCAGCATCATTAGAAGTCCGTATATCTAGCATAGGCAATGTTGTCAATGTATCAATAGATTTGAACCATAAATAATGCTCAAAAGGCTGATGTATATGATTATTATCTACGCTTTTCCCATTCTCTGTAGATAGATATTCATTCCCCAAGAAATGGCTGTGTTTAATATGATACGTATCCACTATATCTTCCGGTATATAGTAAAACGGTAAGAAGCTTTTGGGAAACCTAGCCTCAGGGAATAATGATTTATTCTGATACAGTTCGCTATAGCTATAAGTAGCCTGAATTTCTAAAGTATCGATAGTTCCATAGCTATTCTTATAAACATACCATCCGCTTGTGCCACCAATATATAATTTCCTATTCTCCGACCTGTATTTTTCATCTTCACTACTGTTTCCAATACTGGTTATCTTCTCTAAAACAGTAATTTTCCAAGCACCGGATAGCTCTCTTGCCGACATTCTAAAAATACAATCACTATCTAGATTATGCTGCAATTGCAATAACAAATTCTCCAAGTTATGCACCGGCTTAAGATTCCTACAGCCTTCCGCATATGCAATATTCTGCAAAGAAATAAATATCAGCCATACCGCAAAAAAATTTATCTTCTTCATCTTAATCCTCGCTAATATTTGAACACTATCAGCAACGCCATCGGTGTGGCGGGCATGAATCGCGTGCATGGACTCTGCTCACGCCCGCAGCCTTGGAAGATCGGGTTTTGTATTTTCAGGTAGCCTCTTTCACCGCATCCGGCACATGCCTGCTCAATGCCCGGCCACGGTCATCTGTTCGAGCAGCAGGGAGCCGGTTTTGTGGGCGCTGCGTTTGAGGGCGTCGTTGGCGGCGCCGGCGATGTTGGGCAGCATGTCTTGCAGACGGCTGGCGATGGTGATTTCCTGCACGGGGTAGGCGATTTGGCCGTTTTCCACCCAAAAGCCGGCGGCGCCGCGCGAGTAGTCGCCGGTGAGGGTGTTGACGCCTTGTCCCATGAGCTCGGTAACGAGCAGGCCGCTGCCCATTTCGCGCAGGAGTTCGGCCTGGCTTGGGTGGGTGTGGCTGAGGATGAGGTTGTGGGCGCCGCCGGCGTTGGCGGTGGTGGGCAGGCCGAGTTTGCGGGCGCTGTAGCTGCTGAGAAAGTAGCCTTGGATGATGCCGTTTTCAATCACGAAGCGGGGGCGGGTGGCGACGCCTTCGGCATCGAAGGCGGTGCTGGCCAGCGCTTTGGGCAGGTGCGGCTCTTCGCGCAAGCTGAGTGCGGCGGGGAGGATTTGGCGGCCGATGCTGTCTTGCAGGAAGCTGGTTTGGCGGTAGAGCGCGCCGCCGCTGAGTGCGCCGGCGAGGTGGCCGATGAGGCTACCTGAAACGGTGGCATCGAATAGCACGGGATAGCTGCCGGTGGGCAGGCTTTGTGCACCGAGGCGCTGCACGGCGCGGCGGGCGGCGGTTTGGCCGATGTGTTCGGGCGTGTCCAAATCGGCGTTGCTGCGGGCGAGGTCGTACCAATAATCGCGCTGCATGCCGCTGCCGCTGCCGGCCACGACGCTGCAAGACAGGCTGTGGCGGCTGCTGCGCTGGTGTTGCATAAAGCCGTGGCTGTTGCCATATACATATTGGTAGTGGCCGGTTTGGATGTGGGCGCCTTCGGAATTGGTGATGCGGGAATCGGCGGCGCGGGCGGCGGCGCGGGCGGCGGCTTCGCTGCGGCGGGCGAGTTCGGCGGCTTCGGCGGTGCTCAGCGGCCATTCGTGGTAGCTTTGCAAATCGGGAAATTCGGTGGCCATCAGGGAGGCTTCGGCCAGGCCGGCGCAGGGGTCTTCGGCGGTGTAGCGGGCGATGTCGAGCGCGGCGCGCACGGTGTCGGCAATGGCGGCGGGGGAGAAATCGGCGGTGCTGGCGCGGCCTTTGCGACGGCCTACATACACGGTGAGGTCGAGCGATTTGTCTTGCTGGTATTCGATGTGCTCGATTTCCTGCAGCCGCACCTGTACGGATTGGCCGATGGATTCGCTCACGTCGGCTTCGGCCGCGGTGGCGCCGCCGGCTTTGGCCAGCTCGAGGGCTTGGGCGCAAACGTCGCGCAGGGTTTGTTCGCTGTGGTTGAACATGGTGGTGTGCCCGTATCAAATGAAAACGCCGTATTGTACCTGAGCCGATGCTAAATTTTCAGGTAGCCTGACAGCGGGGCTATAATGCGCCTGTTTTTTGTTAACGGCCTACCCAACTATGCCT
The DNA here is from genome assembly GCA_963515595.1 of uncultured Eikenella sp. Classification (GTDB taxonomy): domain Bacteria; phylum Pseudomonadota; class Gammaproteobacteria; order Burkholderiales; family Neisseriaceae; genus Eikenella. The sequence goes on from CAUPYH010000074.1 coordinate 7,504, forward strand.
ACCCCTTTCGATATCGTCTTCTTCGGCGGCACCGGCGACCTCGTGATGCGCAAGCTGCTGCCCGCCCTCTATCAAGCCCATGCCGCCGGCACGCTGCACCCGGGCAGCCGCATCATCGGCCTTGGCCGCCGCGATTTAGGGCGCGAAGGCTACCTGAAAAAAGTAGAGGAATCTGCCCGGCCGCATATTCCCAACCTCGAAGCCGAAACGTGGCATACCTTCTGCCAACGCATCAACTATCTGCCCGTAGACGCCGAAAACGCCGAACAATTCCACCACCTCGCCGCCCTACTCGGCGCCGAAGCCGGGCAAAACGGCCGCGCCCTGGTGGTTTACCTTTCCACCGCGCCGCACTATTTCATGCCCATCTGCCGCCATCTGGCCGCTGCCGGGCTGAACCGCCCCGCAACCCGCATCGTGCTGGAAAAACCGCTCGGCCACGATCTTGCCTCCGCGCAAAGCATCAACACCGCCGTGGCCGCCTTCTTCCGCGAAGAGCAGATCTACCGCATCGACCATTATCTCGGCAAAGAGCCCGTGCAAAACCTGCTTGCCCTGCGCTTTGCCAACCGCCTGTTCGAGCCCCTGTGGTGTGCCGCCCAAATCCGCGCCGTGGAAATCACCATTGCCGAAGAGCTCGGTGTGGAAAAACGCGGCGAGTTCTACGACCAAACCGGCGCCCTGCGAGATATGCTGCAAAACCACCTGTTGCAGCTTTTGTGCTTCACCGCCATGGAGCCGCCGCTTTCCCTCGGCGATAACGACGTGCGCAACGCCAAGCTCAACGTCTTGCGCGCACTCAAGCCCTTCAACGCCTACAGCGTGCGCGCCGATGTGGTGCGCGGCCAATACACCGCCGGCCAAATCCGGGGCGAAAACGTGTGCGGCTACCGCGAAGAAGCCAACGTAGCCCCGCAAAGCCGCACCGAAACCTTCATCGCCCTGCGCGCCGAAATCGACAACCCGCGCTGGCGCGGCGTGCCCTTCCTGTTACGCAGCGGCAAACGCATGGCCGGGCGGCTGGCCGAAATCGTGCTCCACTTCTGGCCCGAAGCCCACCCCGTATTCGGCTGCGGCGGCTCGCCCAACCGCATCAGCGTGCGCCTGCAGCCGCAGGAATCCGTGAAGCTGTTTCTGCAAATGAAAGCCCCCGGCACCAGCCTGTGCGTGCACGAAGCCGCACTGGATTTAGACTTGCTCAAAATCTTCCCTGAACGCCGTGCCGACGCTTATGAGCGCCTGCTGCTCGACGCGATAGACGGCAAACTCGCCCTCTTCATGCGCAGCGACGAACTCGAAGCCGCCTGGCGCTGGCTCCAGCCCGTGCTCGACGACTGGGCGGCACGCCAACCCGAACCCCAGCCCTACCCTGCCGGCAGCCACGCCCCCGAAGCCGCCATCGAAATGGCCGCCGCCTGCGGCGTGGATTGGCGCAATCGCTAG
>CAUPYH010000075.1:0-8844 GCA_963515595.1 uncultured Eikenella sp.
GATAGACCCAACCGTTTGCATATAAGTTGTTAAGAAGCCTGATTGATAACGAGGGAGTGAGTTAGGAGTGAGTTAGATGTGGAGTGCCAAAAGGCTACCTGAAATTTTCAGGTAGCCTTTTGCCGCCAGCAGCCGGAGTGGCTTACTTGGCAGCGGTATTTTCTTTTTGCGCGGCCTGTGCCTGCTTTTCGGCCTTGGTGGCCCAATAGGAGGCGAGGAGGGAGCCGGAAATGTTGTGCCACACGCTGAAGATGGCGCTGGGCACGGCCACCAGCGGCATCATGGCGAAGTGGGCTTTGGCCAGTGCCGCGCCGAGGCCGGAGTTTTGCATGCCCACTTCGATGGCGAGGGTTTTTTGCGCGTCGTAGGGCAGGCCGAAGAGTTTGGCGGCGAGGAAGCCTAAGGCATAGCCGATGGCGTTGTGCAGCACCACTACGCCGAAAATCAACAGGCCGGTTTCGATAATCTGCGCGCGGCTGCCGGCCACCACGGCGCCGATAATCAGCACGATGGCAAGCACGGAAATCAGTGGCAGCACATCGATGGCGGCAGCAGTTTGCTTACGGAACAGGGTGTGTGCCACCACGCCCAGCACGATGGGCAGTAGCACCATTTGCAAAATGGATACCAGCATTGTGGTGGCGGAAACGTCGATCCACTGGTTGGCAAACAGGAAGAATACTGCCGGGGTGAGCAGGGGCGCGAGCAGGGTGCTGATGGAGGTAACGGCCACGGAGAGCGCCACATTGCCGCGTGCAAGAAAGGTCATTACGTTGGAGGCGGTGCCACCGGGGCAGGCACCCACCAACACCACGCCGATGGCCACTTCGGGCGGCAGATTAAGGGCGCGCGAGAGCAGGTAGGCGGTGGTGGGCATAATCACAAACTGCGCCACCACGCCGATGAGCACAGCTTTGGGGTGTTGGCCGAGGATTTTGAAGTCGGAGGGGGCGAGGGTAAGCCCCATACCGAACATGATGATGCCCAAAAGCCAGGGGATGTAGGGGGCGATGAAGCTGGTGAAGAGGGAAGGCGCCAAGAAGCCGGCCATGGTAAATAGTGCTGCCCACAGGGCAAAAGTGTTGCCGATGAAACGGCTGAATCTTTGTAAAGCTGTCATGATGGTTTTTTGCAATTTTTAACAGGAAGGGCGAAGGATACAAGAAAGCAGGGTTGCGGGACAAGGGGCGGGCTACCTGAAAAGTGTAAAGGCTGCATGGCATCGTCCGGCGATGCCTCTATAGCAAACCAACTTAACTTAAAGATGCTGTTTGGTAGGGCGGATGGGGCGAGCGTGGATAAACTGCAGCAGTTCGAGGTGCTGCGCACAGCATTTCCTTTCGGCTACTGTGATGTCGGCATGCTGTTTTTCCATCTGGGAAACCACATACAGAGCATTTGGCTGATATACGGCGAAATGTACATGGAGCTGGTGGCCGACAGCTTTGAAGAATTTATGGAGAAAGCAGTGTTGGATAAGAAATGGGATTTCGGTTAGCGGCGGTGCCGGATGGCGATGCAAAAGGGCTGCTCCATATGGTTGGAGCAGCCCTTAAATGTTTTCAGGTAGCCTTTGCCGGAGGGGATAAAGGCTAGCTGAAAATATCAATATATTGTTTTACCGAACGATTTCCGCCAGCGGCCAGCGCGGGCGCACGTTGAATCCGGCGGCGGGCTGCGCTTGTTGCAGGTGCATGGCGCCGGCGAAGGCAATCATGGCGCCATTGTCGGTGCACAGCGGCAGCGGCGGGAAATAAGTGCGTACGGCTTCGGGCTTGGCTTTGGGGTTTGGGCGTACTTGCAGCGCGGCGAGTTCGGCACGCAGTTTCCAGTTGGCGCCCACGCCGCCGGCCACCACAAGGGTGCGGTAGCCGGTGTGCAGCAGGGCTTGGCGGGATTTGGCCAGCAGTACATCCACCACGGCGTCTTGGAACGCGCGGCAGATATCGTTGCGGATGGCGTCCGGCAGGCTGCCGCCGTGTTCGGCGCGCACGTTTTGCACAGTAGTGAGCACAGCGGTTTTGAGGCCGGAGAAGCTCATCTGCAAATTGCACGAATGCAGCATGGGGCGGGGAAAGGTGAAAGCATCGGGACGGCCGAGCTTGGCCAATTCGGAAAGTTTTGCGCCGCCGGGGTAGGGCAGGCCGAGCAGTTTGGCGGTTTTATCGAAAGCTTCGCCGGCGGCGTCGTCCACGCTTTCGCCGAGCAGTTCGTAGGCGCTGATGCCGCGCACAGCCATGAATTGGGTGTGGCCGCCGGATACGAGCAGGGCAACGAAGGGGAATTCGGGCTTCTCTTCGGCTAACAGAGGGGAGAGCAGGTGGCCTTCGAGGTGGTGTACGGGGATCACGGGTTTGCCCAGCGAAAAGGCGAGCGCGTTGGCATAGGCGCTGCCGGCCAGAAGTGCGCCGCCAAGGCCGGGGCCTTGGGTGTAGGCGACGGCATCGATGTCGGCGTAGTTTTTGCCGGCTTCGTGCAGGCAGGCTTGGGTGAGCGGCACGAGGCGGCGGATGTGGTCGCGGCTGGCCAGCTCGGGCACCACGCCGCCGTATTCGGCATGCATGGCCATTTGGGTGTGCAGCTGGTTGCCGATGAGGCCGTGTTCGGTGCTGTAGAGCGCCACGCCGGTTTCGTCGCAGGAGGATTCGATGCCGAGAACGAGCATGATAGAAGGCTACCTGAAAAATCAAAGGCTGTATTTTATCGCAAATCAACTTGGCTTTCGCTATGGCATCGGCTTGCTAGGGCAGTAAATGGCAGTATGTGTTTGGGTAGAGTGTGGGTTTCATGCGTATGGGCGGATTGACATACACCTCCGATGAAATATTGCGGGGAAACATTGGCTAATGCAGGCGGGGATAGACCTTGTTGTTTTTTCGCACAGGTTAATTTTGGTTAATTGCGTGTAATTTGCAGATAGGGGGAAGGTATGGTAATGAGGCGGGGGAGAGTTGGTTTTAGCCAGTATTGGTATGAAAAATATATTATTTTTTTGATTGGGGTAGAGCACTATTCTTAATCAGGGTGGCATTCGTTAATTAATAGTATTGTTTGCCCAGCGCATTGGATAAGAACGATTTTGGCGGCAGATGCTTGCGTTGGGTAAGTAGAGTAGGCAGTTTAATTGCCAGCTGCCACCAAACAGCGGATAATACGCGACAATTCTTGATTGGAATTTATCTGTGAGACGGCTAGAGGTCTGCAGATAGGGAATTTTTTAAGTTATAACTTGAACTTTGTTAGAGGTAATTCGACATGAAAAAATCTTTATTGGCCGCTGCCCTGATGTCTTTGTTCTTGGCTGCTTGTGGTGGTTCTGCTCCGGCTCCTGCCGCTTCTGATGCTTCTGCCGCTTCAGCTGCTTCTGAAGCTGCTGCAATGGCTTCTGATGTTGCCGGTGCTGCTTCTCAAGCTACTGCTGCCGTTGAAGGCGCTGCTTCTCAAGCTACTGCTGCTGTTGAAGGTGCTGCTTCTCAGGCTACTGCTGCCGTTGAAGGTGCCGCTTCTCAAGCTACTGCTGCTGTTGAAGCTGCTGCCAGCGCTGCCAAATAATTTGGCGGTTTGAGACCAAGCAAAAGCCCCGCAAAAGCGGGGCTTTGTTTTATGGCTAAAGCACTTCGATTCTTTCAATGTTGGTGTGTCTTGCCACACTTATGTATTGCTTGTGGCTCATAGCTGTGTATGAATAAAGATGTGCTTAGTTCTCATGGAGGGATTCTTGATGCTGCTGGTGTTCCCCGGGGGTTTTATGAATCCCTCTATATATTGATCAGGCTACCTTAAAATGCAGCACAGTGAAATTTCTGTGCGGCTTATTTTCAGGTAGCCTTTTTGCGCTTTACAGCCCGCCGTAGGAATGCAGCCCGCCCAAAAACATATTTACGCCGACGAAGGCGAAGGCAGTGATGAAGAAGCCAATAATTGCCCACCACGCCAATGGCTTGCCGCCCCAGCCGCGCACCAGGCGGATATGCAGCCAGGCCGCGTAGTTGAGCCACACCACCAGCGCCCAGTTTTCTTTCGGATCCCAGCTCCAATAACGCCCCCAGGCATCGGCTGCCCACAGCGCGCCGAGCACGGTGGCTACGGTGAAGAAGAGGAAACCGATGGCGATGGCTTGATACATGGCTTCTTCAATCACTTCGGCTTCAGGTAGCCGCAACGAGGGGCGGCGCAGTTTCATCAATTCGGCCACACCGAGGAAGGCGGCCAAGCAAAATGCACCGTAGCCGATGAAATTGGCCGGCACATGCAGCTTCATCCACCACGATTGCAGGGCGGGAATCAGCGGCCGGATTTGCTGGGCGTTGTAGCTGAAGGTATACCACAGCACGAAGCCGACTAAAATCAGCTGCAGGGTGTATACAAACACGCCTAGCCGATGTAGTCGGAACTTGCCTTCGTAATACAGAAACATCAAAGCCGTGATGACGATAAACAGGATGAACACTTCATACAGGTTCGACAGCGGAATATGGCCATTGCCTGGGGTGAGCAGATAGCTCTCATGCCAACGCACCAGCATGCCGGTGAGCCCAATGGCGGCGGCGGCCCAAGCCAGGTAGCGGGCGATGCGCAGCAGCATGGGCACGGCGTGCGGGCTGTCTGTTTCCGACTGTTTGTTGCCGCCGAGCAAACCGAGCGCGTAGCACAGCCAGGCCATCGGCACCAGGGCGCACAGCCAGCCGATAGCCGATTGGCTGGCCAAGAAATAGCGCAGCAGGAAGCGTTCGCCGTTGGCCATCTGCCCGGCATAGAGCACGGTGGCGATATAGGCCAGAGCGATGCACAACGGCATCAGCAGGCGCAGCGGTTTGTAAAACCAGCCCAGCCACACGGCGGCGGCGGCGCTAAACCATAAAATGCACACTTCATAAATGTCCATGCGGTGCGGCAGCAGAATCTGCACCGCAGCGGCAATGGCCGTCATCAGGGCGGCAAACAGCCAGTCGGCTACGGAAAGCAGCTTCCAGAAACGCTGCTCCTGCAACAGCTCGTGCTGCGGCAGCCGGTGTGGGGCACTGGCTGCCTGTTTTTGCGGCAGGGCATCGGGCGTGTTAGGGTTGGTCATGGTTCAATTCCTGCGCCAGGCGCGTGAGGTGTTGTGTGTGTGTGGCGAAAATCGGCTCCAGCTGCCGTTTGAGGCGGGCAGAGCTCATGGCGAAGCGGGCTTGGCCGTTGTCATACAGCAGCCAGGCGCGTTGTTCGCGCAGGTAAAACATCAGCGCCGTGCCCAAAATCAGCAGTACAGAGCCGAGATACACCAGGCCTTGGCCGGGCGAGCGGGTCATCTGCAGGCCGGAGGATTTCACTTCGTTGTAGCCGTTTAATTGCAGCAACACCGGCGAGCCGAAGCGGGTGAGGCCGGTGTAGGCATCGAAGCTGTTGATTAAGAAACGGTTGCGCTCTTCGCTCTGCGGCCAGTCCAGCCCTTGTTCGACCAGCGCTTGCTCGAGGGCGATATTGCCCGCGCCGAACAGCATTTGGTAGAACAATTCGCGCATCCGGTCTTGTTCGGCGGCGGGAATTTTGTTTTCCACGAATCGGTTGATGCCCACATAGCCTTCGCGGGCGAACAGCTCCAAGATATTGCCCAAGGCTTCGCGGAAGCGGGTTTTGGAAGGCTCGGGCATATCGGCCACAGCACGGTCGAGCACGGCTTCGCGCAGCTCGGGCTGGAGCAGTACGGCGCGCAGGTGCATGAAGGTGTCGGGCTTGCCGTTTTTATCGGCTGGAATCATCAGCCAGCGGTAGTCTTCGCTGTTGCTGCCGCGCTCGCCGGTGGCGAAGTAGAAATCGCCGCCGCGCCGCAGGGGCAGCATGTAGTTGACATATTCGCGCGCCTGGCCGGCCTGATCGCGCAGGCGGAAGGTGATGGTGGGGCCGACGTTGCGCAGGGCATCGGACTGCCGCACGCTGCGCGCATCGTTGAGGCGGCGGCTCAGATTAGAAGGCTGCGAGGCGGCGTTATCGGTTTGCTCTTCGTCTTCCACGTTCAGCGGGCGCAGTTCGGTGAATTCGAGCGTGTATTGTTGGGTTTGGTTTTGACCCAGGTGCAGCGGGAAGGCGCTGAGCGAGGCGGCTTTGAGTTCGGTGCTGGCGGCGGAGGGCGTGCCCAAGTTCCAGGCGCGGAAGGTGAGGCCGGAGCCGCCGTCGCCGAAGCTGGCCTGATAGAGCGAGATGCCGTGCAGGGTGAAGGGATGGTTCACTTTCACGGTGGGGGTGTAGGTTTGGCCGCTTTGCCGGTCGGTTACGATCAAATCGCTGGCGAAGTTTTTCGGCATACCGTTTTCGTAGTAATCCACATGGAATTGCTTGAGGGTTACGCTAAACGGCAATTCCTGCACCAAGAGCCCGTCGCCCGTGTCGAGAAACACTTCCTGCACGGTTTGCCCTTCGCGGATGTTTACATTGCCGCGAAACGATAAGGTATTGCTGCCCAGGCGGCTTTCTTTGCCGAAATCGTTGGAGAACTGGGCGGTTTTGTCGGGCTTGAGGCTACCTGAAAACATGGCCAGCTTAATCGGCAGGTTGCTGTCGATGAGGCCGCCCAGGCAAATCACGATAATGGCGGTGTGGGCGAAGATATAGCCCCATTTGTTGAGGCTGCCTTTTTTTGCCGCAATGATGAAGCTGCCGTCTTCGCGTTGTTGGCTTTGCACGGCGAAGCCGGAAACTTTCAGGTAGCGTTCGGCAATTTCGGGGGCGGGCGCGGCGGCGAGCAGGGTGCTGTGCTTCATGGCGGCCAGCGAGCGGACGGAGGCGCTCAGGCGGAAGCTTTTCATTTCGCGCAGGAAAGGCGGGATATTGCGCCACAGGCACAGGCCGGTGGAGAGCATCAAGAATGCCAAAATCGCCACAAACCACGGCGCGGAATACACATCATACAAGCCGAGGAAGCGGAAAATCTGATGCCAGAACGGCCCGAATTCCACCACATAAGCCACCTCGGCCTGATTTTGCTGCAACACCGTGCCGATCACCGAAGCGAGCGCGAGCAGCGAGAGCAGCGCCACGGCAAAGCGCATGGAGCTGAAAAAGGCAAACCAAGGCCGCCGCAACAGCGGGGTTTTGGCGGGTTTTGGGGTACTCATAACCGGAAATCAGGGCGGGAACGCGGGATTGAAACGGCGGGATTATAACTGATTTGCTGCGGCTGCTTGGCTTATATCGTGAATTAAAATAAGGATACTGCGGAGCTGGCTCGCTGGCCGTGTGTGTGCTGTCTGCGTCTTGCCGCCTGGTTTTGAGTGTTGCTAGCCCGCTATGCCGGCATAAGGAGATAGCGTGGTTTAATGGATGCGATAAGGCTACCTGAAACCAGATTGGGGTTTTCAGGTAGCCTTGATTGATACGGGCGAAATGGCAGAAACGGTTTGAACTGCGTTAAAGCGGCGTTTTAGCTTCGCAGAAACTCACTTCATTCGTTTTAACTGCGTTGAAGCTCACGCTTTCAGGTAGCCTATTGATGCTATGGGTAACAACGCCGGCGGATTGCCACAATCTTTTCCGCTGCTGCCACGCAGTCGGCCACGGGGGCGACCAGCGCGATGCGCACATAACCAGCGCCGGGGTTGCCTTGCGCGGTGTCGCGCGCCAGAAAACGGCCGGGCAGCACTTGGATAGCCGCTTCGCGCCACAGGGTGCGGGCGAAGGCCAAATCGTCGCCGTCGGGTGCTTGTAGCCAAATATAGAACGAGGCATCCGGCCGCGTTACTTCAAAACCCTGCGCCAGAATCGGCAGCACGCGGGCGAATTTTTCCTGATACAGGCGGCGGTTTTCCAGCACATGCGTTTCATCGTTCCAGGCGGCGATGCTGGCCATCTGCACGGGAATGCCCATGGCGCTGCCGTGGTAGGTGCGGTAGAGCAGGAAATCTTTGAGCAGCGCGGCATCGCCGGCCACAAAGCCGGAGCGCAGGCCGGGCACGTTAGATCGTTTGGAGAGGCTGGTGAACATCACCAGTTTACTGAAACCGCGCCCCAATTCGGCAGCGGCCTGCAGGCAGCCGATGGGCGGCTCGCCTTCGAAATAAATTTCGGAATAGCATTCGTCGGCGGCGATGATGAAGCCGTAACGGCTTTGCAGTCCAAAGAGTTCTGCCCAGTCGGCTTTCTGCATCACACTGCCGCAGGGATTGTGCGGCGAGCAAACAAACACCAGTTTCACGCGCTGCCACACGGCTGCGGGAATGCTGCCCCAATCGGGCTTGAAGTGCGGGGCGCGGCAGTTGGCAAATGCGGTTTCCGCCCCGGCCAGGAGCGCGGCGCCTTCGTAAATCTGATAAAACGGATTGGGGCACACCACCACGGGCTTTTCCTGCTCGTTGCCGCCCAGTGCCGCCTGTACGAAGGAAAACAGGGCTTCGCGGCTGCCCAGCACGGGCAGGATTTCGCTGTCCGGATCGAGCGCGAGGCCGTAGCGGCGTTGCAGGAAGCCGGCGCAGGCCTGGCGCAGTTCGGGCAGGCCGGCGGTTTGCGGATAGGCATCGAGGCGCGGCAGGGCGGCGGTGAGTGCATCGGTGATCACGGCGGGGGTGGGGTGTTTGGGCTCGCCGATTTGCAGCGGCACGGGCACAACGCCTTCGGGCGCGCTCACACCTTGCATCGCTTCACGCAGGCGGGCGAAGGGGTAGGGCTGGAGTTGGGATAGGTGTGGGTTCATGGCGGGCTGGTGTTTTGTTGTCAGGGGAAAAGGCTATTGTAATCGGCAGGCATGGGATAGGCTACCTGAAAGCGTGAGCTTCAACGCAGTTAAAGCGAACGAAGTGAGTTTTTGCGGAGCTAAAGTGTAGAAACCAGTATCGTTGTTTACAGTATTTCCAGGAGAATACTGAAACATGA
>CAUPYH010000076.1:0-8568 GCA_963515595.1 uncultured Eikenella sp.
TTCCTGGCTACCTGAAAACTTGCTCGCGCCGCTGCCGCCGTTTTGCACGAATTCGTACACGGTGCGCCACAGGCGGCGCAGGAAGCGGTGTGCGCCTTCCACGCCGGCATCCGACCATTCCAGCGATTGCTCGGGCGGGCTGGCAAACATCATAAATAGCCGCGCGGTGTCTGCGCCGTATGCGTCAATAATCGCTTGCGGGTCCACGCCGTTGTTTTTGGATTTGGACATTTTTTCCACGCCGCCGATGACCACGGGCTGCCCGTCCGCTTCCAGCACGGCGGACACGGGGCGGCCTTTGTCGTCGGTCTGCACGCGCACTTCGGCGGGGTTGAACCAGGTTTTTTTGCCGTCCGCGCTTTCGCGGTAATACGTCGCCGCCAACACCATGCCCTGCGTGAGCAGTTGTTTGAACGGCTCGCGCACGGACACGATACCTTCATCATTCATCAATTTGGTGAAGAAACGGGCGTACAGCAGGTGCAGAATCGCGTGTTCGATGCCGCCGATATACTGGTCGGCCTGCCCCCAATACGCGGCGGCTTCGGGCGCGACCATGTGCGCGTCGTCGCGCGGCGACATATAGCGGAACTGGTACCAGCTCGATTCAACAAACGTGTCCATGGTGTCGGTTTCGCGCTTGGCCGCGCCGCCGCATTTCGGACATTTTGTCTCGTAAAATTCGGGCATTTTGGCCAGCGGCGAACCTGCGCCGTCGGGCACGACGTTTTCAGGCAGCACCACGGGCAAATCTTGTTCGGGCACGGGCACGTCGCCGCAGGTATCGCAATGGATAATCGGCACGGGGCAGCCCCAATAGCGTTGGCGCGAAATGCCCCAGTCGCGCAGGCGGTATTGCGTTTTCGGCTCGCCCGCAGAAGCAGCCTGCAACTTGGTGGCGATGGCATCGAAGGCAGCCTGAAAATTCAAACCGTTGAATTCGTTACTGTTTACCAGCACACCGTTTTCCTTGTCGGCATACCAATCCTGCCAATTTTCTGCGTCAAACGGCTGGTCGTCCACACTAATCACTTGTTTAATCGGCAGATGGTATTGTTTGGCAAAGGCAAAATCGCGCTCGTCGTGCGCGGGCACGGCCATCACCGCGCCGTCGCCGTAGCCCCACAGCACATAGTTCGCCACCCACACTTCCAGCCGCTCGCCGTTGAGCGGGTTGATGACGAAGCGGCCGGTGGGCATGCCTTTTTTCTCCATGGTCGCCATGTCGGCTTCCGCCACGCTGCCGGCCTTGCATTCGGCAATGAACGCTTGCAGTGCAGGCTGCTTTTCGGCTGCGGCGGCGGCCAGCGGATGCTCGGCGGCCACGGCCACATACGTCGCGCCCATCAATGTGTCAGGGCGGGTGGTGTACACCTGCACAAACTCGCGGTGGCTTTCAGGCAGCCCTTCGCGGCTGTCGGCGGCTACCTGAAAACGCACCGTCATGCCGCGCGATTTGCCAATCCAGTTGCGCTGCATGGTTTTCACCTGCTCCGGCCAGTCCAAACCGTCCAAATCCGCCAGCAGCTGCTCGGCGTAATCGGTGATTTTGAAGTAGTACATCGGGATTTCGCGCTTTTCCACCAGCGCGCCGGAACGCCAGCCGCGTCCGTCAATCACCTGCTCGTTGGCCAGCACGGTCTGGTCGACCGGGTCCCAGTTCACCGTGCCCAACTTCTTGTACACAATGCCTTTTTCAAACAGCTTGGTAAACAGGAGCTGCTCCCAGCGGTAGTATTCGGGGCGGCAGGTGGCGATTTCGCGCTCCCAGTCCAGCGCAAAGCCCAAGCTCTGCAACTGCTTGCGCATATAGGCAATGTTTTCATACGTCCATTTGGACGGCGCGACTTGGTGGTTAATCGCCGCATTTTCGGCAGGCATGCCGAACGCGTCCCAACCCATCGGCTGCAACACGTTGAACCCCTGCATTTTTTTGAAGCGGCTGCGCACGTCGCCGATGGTGTAGTTGCGCACATGCCCCATGTGCAGCTTGCCGCTGGGATAGGGGAACATGGAGAGGCAGTAGAATTTGGGTTTGCTACTGTCTTCTTTAACGTTGAAAACGCGGTGTGCCGCCCATTTTTCGCGGGCGGCGGGCTCGGTGAGGGAGGGTTGGTAGTGTTCTTGCATGATGAGGTTTTGCCGATGATTTTCGGGTAGATTGGAAAGCTGCGAATTATAAGCCAGCAGCAGGGGCTACGCCAAACAAGATAGCAGTAGGAAAAATAATCAGGCAGCTGTTGTTTGAAACAGCTGCCCGTGGCAATTTAGTGATTCTAACCAGTATACAGATTGAAATAAGCTGCCCACATTTCTCCGTGGGCAGAGGCTACCTGAAAGCACCAGCCTGAATAAACTAAGCCTATCGCTTTGGCTAGCCGATATAAACAAACTCTCCAGCCCGCATAAAAAAAGCCATCAATACCAAGGGAGGAAGTATTGATGGCCAACTTGCGGGAAAACGTCTACTTACTATCCATGCTGCCTACCAAGAAGCAGCACAGATGCGGCGCATTATATAGAACACTTCTCACCTTGTCGCCACTTATTGTCGTTATTTACCCAAACACGGCAATCTACTGCGATTAAATTGCATAAAAACACAATTTGCCAACAATGCGAGTGTTTACTTTAATTAAGATTACTGCCAGTATTTAAACAGTATTTTTTAACACTTCTTCACTTTCAGTTTGCTTATACCGTGCAATGTTATGCTATTTCAAATGTTGCATTTTTGTCATCATCTGCTGTATTCATTTTTTTAACGGCTTGCCGCACCTTCTCCGGATCACTCAAACGCAGCAGCTTTTTCACCTGTGCCGCTAACTCACCAGCATGGCTTTGAATGATCACATTCTTTACAGCCAAAAGATTGCTGGCATTCATGGAGAAGCGACGCAAACCTAAGCCGAGCAGCAGGCGGGTGAAATGTAAATCGCCGGCCATCTCGCCGCATACCGACACCGGCTTGCCCATGCGTTTGGCGGTGCTAAAAATATGGTGCAACAGTTTTAACACAGCCGGATGGGCGGGCTGATAGAGATAGCTCACGCTATCGTCGCCGCGGTCTACCGATAAGGTGTATTGAATCAAATCGTTGGTGCCCACTGAGATGAAATCGAGGTGTTGCAGGATATGGCCCACTGTGAGCGCGGCGGAGGGGATTTCAATCATCGCGCCCACCTGCACTTCACCATATTCTGTGTCACGTTCGTCCATCTGCTTACGGGCAACTGCCAAATGATTGATACACTGTCTCACTTCGTCCACCGAAGTAATCATCGGCCACATGATTTTCACCGGCCCGTGTGCCGCTGCACGCAAAATTGCGCGCATTTGGGTGCGGAACATCGTCGGCTCGGCCAAGCATAAACGGATACCGGTCATGCCCAGCGCGGGATTGAGCGCGTGGCCCTCGCCGAACCAGCGCGGGTTTTTGTCCACGCCTAAATCTACGGTACGCACGGTGAGCGGTTTGCCTTTGAGCTTTTTCACAATGCCGGCATACACGCGGTATTGCTCGTCCTCTTCGGGCAGGTTGTCGCGGTTAAGAAACAGGAATTCACTGCGAAACAACCCCACGCCATCGGCAGAGAGGCGGTGCATCAGTCGCACATCCTGTGCGGATTCGATATTGGCCAACAGCTCGATATCTACGCCGTCTTTGGTGGTGGCGGTGATGTCTTTTAGCTTGTTGAGCAGGCGGCGCTGGCTGCGGTATACGCGGTCGCGCTTGCGGTATTCGCTGAGGATTAAATCGTCGGGATTGATAATCAGCACGCCGCTGATGCCGTCCACGATAATCCAGTCATCTTGGCTGATGAGTTCGCGTGCGTTGTAGAGCCCGATTACGGAAGGGATATCCAAACTGCGCCCCAAAATGGCGGTGTGGCTGGTGGGGCCGCCGGCATCGGTGGCGAAGCCGGCAATATGGTGTTCTTTAAAATATACTGCGTCGGCAGGCGACAAATCGTGGGCAATCAGGATGATGTCGTCGTCTAACTCGCCTTCTTCGGGCATGAAATCGGTGTTCTGCCCCATCAGGTTTTGGTAAATCCGCTCGGCTACCTGAAGCATATCCTGCTTGCGTTCGCGCAGGTATTCATCTTCAATCGCATCAAACTGCTCGGCCAGCTTGTCGGTTTGCAGCTTCAACGCCCATTCGGCATTGATGGCCTGTGCACGCAAAATATCAATCGGCTCGCGGGAAAGCGTAACGTCGGTCAGAAGCATCAAGTGCAGAGAAATAAACGCTCCCAATTCGGTTGGCGCATTTTCCGGAATGGCGCTGCGCAACTGCTCCAGTTGGCGACGCGTGGCCTTGATGGCGGCATCGAAACGTTCGGCTTCCGCATCAATTTCTTCCGGCGCCAAATCCAGCTGCGGCACTTCCTCCATGCCGCGCACCACCAAATGTGCCCGCCCGATGGCAATCCCGCCGCCTGCTGCAAATCCGTGCAACACCACGCTCATGTTTATTCGCCTTCGTCAAAATAATTGTTGATTAACGCCACCAGCGCCTGCATGGCCGCCTGTTCGTCGGCGCCTTCGGTTTCAATTTCAATCACCGAGCCTTTGGCCGCCGCCAGCATCATCAAACCCATGATGCTTTTGCCGTTTACGCACTTGCCGTTGCGGCACACCCGCACTTCCGCCGCAAACGCGCCTGCCGTTTGCGTAAACTTGCTCGACGCGCGCGCGTGCAGCCCCAGTTTATTGATAATCTCCACTTCCTGTTTCAGCATACGCCCTGCTCCTCTTCCGGCAACACCAGCATAATCCCCGCCAAGGCCGATTGGCGCACCGATTCGGCCAGCGCCAGCAAATCATCGGCCTTTTCCGCCTCCTGTACCGCCTTCACCATCATCGGCGCATTCAGCCCGGTGAGCATCACCATGTGGTGGTGCGGCAGCAGCCGGCGGCCAATATTGCACGGCGTGGCGCCGAACACGTCGGCCAAAAGCAAAATGCCGTCGGCAAACGCCAAACGCTCCGCCGCCGCTTGGGCTCGTGCGGCTGCCGCATCCACATCTTCATCCGGATTCACGCCCACAATCGCCAAATGCGCCGGCATCTGCCCGAAAAAATGCCGGGCCAGCTTGGTGTACGACTCGCCCAGCGTTTCATGCGTGATAATCATCAAACCAATCATGTATTTCTCATTCCATTGCAAAATTTTTTTCAGGTAGCCTTTAAGCAGGAAAGCAGGCTGAGGCTACCTGAAAACATTTAATCGGGTATTTTCCGTTTTCAGGTAGCCTTTGGCAACAGGCAGGCGGCAAGCAAATACGGCAAGTCTTGCGATAAATTAGGAGGCGGCAGCCGCCAGAAATCACCGTGTTAAACGGTTTTAGCCAGCCCTGAGGCAATAACAAAATTTCAGGTAGCTTCTGCTTGGCAACAGGCTACCTGAAAACTCTAACTCAACCAATAATACACATACAGCCCGAAAATGCTAAACAGCACCACCAGCGCACAGCCCAGCTTCGCCACCACGCCTGCCACAAAGCCCAAGAGTGTGCCCAAGCCCACCTTGCCGGCGGCCCACAAACTGCGTTGTGCCGCAAATTCTCCCACTGCCGCGCCAATCAGCGGGCCCAGTACCATGCCCGGCAACGCAAAAAACAGCCCCACAACGCCGCCCGCCAGCGAGCCCCACAGCGCCTGTTTGCTCGCCCCGGTAAACTTCGCCCCCAACAGCCCCGCCACATAATCCAGCGTCCAGGCCAGTGCCATAATCAGCCCCAACACCGTCAGCGCCGTGGTGCCGATCACCTCGTAATCCTGGCTATAGGCCAAGAGCCACGTGCCCGCAAACATCAGCGGCATTCCTGGCAGCAGCGGGTGTATCGAGCCCGCCAAACCCGCCAGCAGCAACACCAGCGCCAAAATAATCAGCAAAGCCGTCATCATTAAATTCCTTTATCAAACAAGGCAGGCAAATTCCCGCATGCTCAAGCAAATAAGGCCGCCGCTGCCGATTTAAAGCCCGGGCGCTTTTGCCCATCTGCCGCCCAAGGTATAATGCCGCCCCAAACATCGGCTGCCGTTTGCGGCACAGCCTTTCCATTTTCAGGTAGCCTGCCAGCGGCAGCCTGCCCCCACCACCCAAATCGGAGAAATATGAATCCCGTCCTCAACACCGCTGTCAAAGCCGCCCGCCGCGCCGGCGACATGATGCTGCGTGCCGCCAACAACCTGCCCGCCGTGAAAATCGACAGCAAAGCCTTCAACGACTTTGTTTCCGACATAGACCGCACTGTCGAAGAAATCATCCGCGAAATCCTGCAGGAAGCCTATCCCCAGCATAAAATCACCGCCGAAGAAGGCGGCAGCAGCGGCCCCGAAAAAGCCGAATACGAATGGATTATCGACCCGCTCGACGGCACCACCAACTACCTGCACGGTCATCCCCAATACGCCATCAGCATGGCCCTGCTGCACAAAGGCGTATTGCAGGAAGCCCTCGTGTATGCCCCCGAGCGCAACGACCTCTACCTCGCCTCACGCGGCCAAGGCGCCCTACTCAACGACCGCCGCATCCGCGTATCCAACCGCATCGAGCTCAACCGCTGCCTGATCGGCACCGGCTTCCCCGTGGTGGATCAAAGCATGATGGAGCGCTACCTGAACATCCTGCGCGACTTCCTCGCCAAAACCGCCGGCGCCCGCCGCGAAGGCGCCGCCTCGCTCGATTTGTGCGCCGTAGCCTGCGGCCGCTTCGACGGCTTCTTCGAATTCAACCTCAAACCCTGGGACATCGCCGCCGGTGCACTGATCGTACAGGAAGCGGGCGGCATCGTAACCGATATGCGCGGCAACGAAGGCTGGCTCGAAAGCGGCGACATCGTGGCCGCCCCACCCAAAGTGCTGGCACAAATGCTGCAAACCATCGCCCCACATTTGGCTGCCTGATACCCCTTGCACAATATAAAGGCTACCTGAAAACCGGCAACGCAAGTTTTTGCGAAGCTAAAATTTCAGGTAGCCTTTTAAGCGGCCGGCCGATATACAAATAGCTTGGGATATTCATATTAATAATTGACAGAACCCTTACCAGCTCTTATTCTGCCGCGGTGAGTGCACATACGCTCATGGTTGAAACAATAAAAACGTGAAGATAAAGCTTAACCACCTTTAATGGAGAGGATTAATGAACTTCCTAGAGAACCCAAGCCAAACCAATTTGCCAGAAAACTTTGAGCTGCAAAGTGCGCAAATACCAGTAACCAGCTTTCGCGGGCTGATTATCGCCATTATCGCGGCCGTGATATCTGCTATTGCCTACCAAATTCTGCCCTATGAGCATTATCCCAATGCCGGGCTGACTATTTTGCTGTTTGTGGCCATTTTATGGTTTACCGAAGCGGTGCACATCACCGTTACCGCGCTTACGGTGCCACTATTAGCGATTTTCTTCAAAATTCCGGATATGGGCACCAAAGAAGCCTTTGCCGGCTTTTCCGATCCGATTATTTATGTGTTTTTCGGCGGTTTCGCGCTGGCGGCAGCCATGCACGTGCAGCGGCTGGATAGAAAAATCGCCATGCTGGTGATTTCGCTCTCGCGCGGCAATATGCTGGCGGCGGTGATGATGGTGTTTGCCGTTACCACCGGCCTTTCCATGTGGATCAGCAACACCGCCACCGCCGCGATGATGCTGCCGTTGGCCATGGGGCTGATGGGGCACGTCGATAAGGAAAAAGACCGCAAAACCTTCGTATTCGTGCTGCTGGGCATTGCCTACTGCGCCAGTATCGGCGGCCTGGGCACGCTGGTGGGCTCGCCGCCCAACGCGATTGCTGCCAAAGCGCTCAATTTGGACTTCGCCGGCTGGATGAAGCACGGCCTGCCGATGATGCTGGTGCTGCTGCCGCTGATGCTGTTTTCCCTGTTTGTGGTGTTGAAACCGAACTTTGCCGAAAAAGTGGATTTCCAACAAAAAGAAGACATTCCGTGGACCTTACACCGCGTGATTACCGTCATCATTTTTGTGGTTACCGCCCTGTGCTGGATTTTTGGCGGAGAGCTGGGCAAAGCCACCGGCATCAAATCGATCGACAGCTTCATCGCCATGGTGGCGGCTGTGGCCGTGGTGATGTTTGGTGTGGTGAGCTGGCGCGAAGTGGCACGCAACACCGACTGGGGTACGCTGATGCTGTTCGGCGGCGGCATCACTCTTTCCGTATTGATGGAAAAATCCGGCGCCTCTGCCGCCTTGGGCAATGAAGTGGCGGCTTCTTTCGGCCATGCTTCTCCCTTGGTGATTATCTTGGTGGTGGCCGCGTTCATCATCTTCCTCACCGAATTCACCAGCAACACCGCCTCCGCCGCGCTACTGGTACCGGTATTCGCCACCATTGCCGCCAAAATGGGCATGAATCAGGAAGTGTTGGTGCTGATTATCGGCATCGGTGCATCTTGTGCCTTTATGTTGCCCGTGGCCACGCCGCCCAATGCGATTGTGTTTGGCTCGGGGCTGATTAAGCAGAAAGAAATGATGCAGGTTGGCTTCCTGCTGAATATCCTATCCATCATCGTGGTATCGGCTTGGGCATACTTCTTCCT
>CAUPYH010000077.1:0-8444 GCA_963515595.1 uncultured Eikenella sp.
GCAATAAAGGTTTCAGACGACCATACGGTATCGTAGGTCGTCTGAAAACCTAAAAGCAGCCTGCACTTTTTCGCCCAAGAAGACAACGGACACAGCTTTTTCGCGCTGGACTACCGCAACACCGGCGCAAACGGCGAACCACCCGTCATCAATATCTATCAGGACGATTTGACGGAAGAATACATTGCAGACAGCTTCGCCGGTTTCGTCTGCCACCTGACCGAAGACGAGTAAGGTTTTTCAGGCAACCTGAAACCCTGTCCCCACCCACCCGAAAGAATCCCATGACTCCCGAACAGCAAACCCAAATCGCCGCCTTAGACCGGATACACGGCGGCAGCCTCTCCCCAGAATTTGTTGCAGCAACCTACCAACTGTTTGCCCCCACAGCCCCTTCGCCCGAACACGTCCGGCGCGACCTTGCCTACGGTGGGCACAAACACCAGAAATTCGACCGCTACGGCCTGCCCGACAAATCGGACATCATCGTCTATATACACGGCGGCGGCTTTGTTGCCGGCAGCAAAGGCAACCCCGACAGCCCGTTTTTCGCCAATATCGGCGCATGGGCGGAAGCCAGTGGAATGCAGGCCGTCGTTCCCGACTACCGCCTTGCCCCCGACCATCCCTATCCTGATGCGCGGGACGACATTACCAGCGTTGTCGGTCTGCTGCACCGCGAACGGCCCGATGCGCGGATTTGGCTTGTCGGGCAGTCCGCAGGCGCGGCTCATGTTGCCGATGCACTCGCCTTCGGGCAACGCCAAAACGTGCCGCTGCCGGTTGCAGGCGTAAGCATGTTTTCGGGGATTTACGACCCCCCGTCCGCAGGCACGCATCCGAGCATCAGTGCCTATTACGGCACACCGTCCGAACGCACCGGCAATCTGCCGCAACTCGGCCGAATCCGCGTGCCCGCGCTTTACACTGTCTCGCAATACGACCCGCCGCTGTTCCGGCAGCAGGCGCAGGCTTTGCGCGATGCCTGCCCGCAGGCCGACTTGCGCGAACTGCCGCACCACAACCACCTTTCCACAGCATTAAGCATCGGCGGCCCGCAGGACGATGTTGGTGCAATGCTGCTGGACTTTATCAGACAGAATACTTCTGCCCACACGGCATAACCCACACCGTTTTCAGGTAGCCTGTATTGCTTGCAGGCTGCCTGAATTTCATTACCCACCCAAATAGATATGAGATACAATATAAATGCCTTGATTTTTAGCTGGTTAGTTAACCAAAGGAGGAGCATCATGAGACTTTCTGTATGGCGTTTACCATCTATTGCAGCTGTTGTATTGGCAATCTTCTCTTTGTCGGCAGCCGCACAAACCTGTGTGGTGCCGAATCCGGATATGCAATCAGGCGATAAAGTGAATCTGCGTGCCCAGCCCACCACACAAAGCCGGATACTGGCGCAATTGGCCGATGACGAAGAGAAACTGGATTTTTTGGGCAAACAAGGGAACTGGTTTCACGTTCGGCGTTTATATGGCGGCCGCCATGTGGAGGGATATATCCATAAAAGCCAGGGCCATCTGCTGCATAGCTATATTGTGAGCAGCCGCGACGGCTATGCCAATGTCCGCACAGAACGGCAAGACCAAGACAATGCTGGGACAAGGATACAAACTGGTCAACTGCGCACGGGCACGCGGGTATGGGTGCTCCCAGAGTGGAATGAAGGCGACTGGCTATATATTGCCAAACCGATGGATGGTTTCATCCACAAAAGCCAGCTGCGGCGGGAAACATCGGGACGCTGCCAATAGCCGTTTGGTTTTCACTTTGTTGCAACACAACCTTTCAGGTAGCCTGTATTACTATGCAGGCTACCTGAAATCATTAAGCTTCAATGCAGTGAAAAACTTGATACAATACACCCGATGGGAAAGCCAGCCATACAGGCTTCTCCATCATCTTGCTTCATCCTACTGCCTGCTTTCAGGCAGCCAATTATTAATCCTTATCCATTCACACACATCATGACACACACCTCTCCTGCCGTTTGGCGGCAAAAAATCGGTGCCGTTGTTTTGCACCAAACCACCCAGCTGGCCATTCTCCTCATCATCGTTTTAAATGCCATCATCCTCGGTCTGCAAACCTCGCCCGCCATAATGGCGCGTTGCGGCGCGCTGCTGCATTGGCTGGATATGGCCGCGCTGATTATTTTTATTGTGGAATTGGCGGCGAAATTCATTGCTTTGGGGCGGCGGTTTTTCCGCGACGGCTGGAATATTTTCGATTTCCTCGTGGTGGCCGTGGCGCTGTTGCCCAATGCGGGCGCGCTTTCGGTGTTGCGCTCGCTGCGCGTGTTGCGCGTGCTGCGGCTGATCAACCGTATGCCGCAGCTGCGCCGGATTGCCGACGCCATCTTGCAGGCCGTGCCGGGCATCGGTGCGATTGCGGGGCTGATGGGTATTCTGTTTTACGTGGGCGCAGTGATGTCCACCACGCTCTTCGGCGAACGTTTCCCCGAATGGTTCGGCAGCCTGGGCAAATCGCTGTATACGCTGTTTCAGGTGATGACGCTGGAGAGCTGGTCGATGGGCATCGTGCGCCCTGTGATGGAAGCCTATCCAAACGCCTAGCTGTTTTTCGTGCCGTTTATTTTGGTGTCTGCCTTTGTGATGCTGAACTTATTCGTGGCCGTGATTGTGGATACCATGTCGAACCTGCATTCCGCCGAACCGGATGCAGAAAACCCGCCCGAAGCGCCGCAAGATAGCCAAATCCTGGTGAGCAGCGCCGAGCTGGCGCGCCTGCATCAAGAAATGGCTGAAATCAAAGCATTGTTGCGCGAACAGCAGGCAAAATAATTCAGGTAGCCTGTTTGGCCGCAGAGGCTACCTGAAACGCACGATCCCGCTTTTCAGGTAGCCTGCCGGCTCATGCCTGCTTTCTCCCTACCCTATTGAGCAATCTGCCATGACCGCCGCCCTCCACCTACGCATCTGCCTCGATTTTATTGAAACCGCTTTGCTCAATAGCGGCAGCAGATGGGATACAAGCGAACTCTACGAAGTCCACCAACGCGCTTGGGGCTATCTCCGCTGCCCCCAAAGCGAATGGACGCAAACCCATACCACTCCGCACTACCCGCCCGGCAGCGATTTGCCCACCCTGCTGGCCGCACGCAATTTCCTCGCGCCTTATGCCGCGGATTATGCCCAAGAAACGCACGAATCAGCCTTTGCCCATGCCTTGGCACAATATGATGCCAACCTGCCGGAAGCATTTGCCCGATACCGCCAAATGCGCTTAAACGACATCGGCGCAATCCGGCCGATTACGCCCGAACAGCTGGCCGAGTTGCAGGCATACCCAGGGTTTGAAACCATTTTGGTAGAGGATTGGACCGATGAAGCAGAACTGCTCGAGCGCGTGCCGGTGCAGGAAATCGTCTTGCAATCGCTGGGCTTTTTAGAGGAATACGTCCGCCCCTACAGCCGAAGCCACCAAATGTTGTTCGATTATCCCGCCGCTACCCGCACCTTTTTCCAAGGCCGGCTTTCCTCTGTCGAACTGGCAGAAAAATGCAGGCAGCATTGGCAGCATCAAAGAAACCAATTCAACGGCATTCCCCATCTGCGCCGCCAAGAAGCGGCCATGGGCTTTTTCCTGTGGGAAGCCGCATGGAACGAAGAGTTGGCCAGCCAAGAAGGCGTGCAAGACCCGCCGTTGTTCTATTTCCTCGACAATCTCACCGAAATCAATGCCGGCCTGGCCCTGCAATGGCGGGATTATGTTGCGCCCTTATTGAGAGCGGCATAAACGCAGCCTGTGTATATCTAAAGTTTCAGGTAGCCTGTATCGCCACGCAGGCTACCTGAAACTTTATCTGGCACAGTAATTTAGATATGATGGCGGCAGGTGAATCCGTAACGAATTTCCTCCAATCAACCCAACTCAGGAGCAAGCCCATGCTTTCATCACTGCGTACCCGAACCGCCGCCTTCGCCGCCGTACTGTTGGCGCTATCCGCCACTGCCGCCGCCCATGTCGCCCCCGATAGCTGCGGCCTGCCCGACAGTGCGACACCTGCCAGCTATCTGGCCACCAACCACGACAGCGAAGAAGTCAATATCCGCGCACAGCCCAACACCCGCGCCGCCATCCTTGCCGTTTGCGACAATCAAAGCGAAGCCGCCATCCTCGGCAAAATTGGCGCGTGGTACCGCGTGCGGCTGGCCTTGCGGCCAAACCAGCCGGCAGAACGGCGCATCATCAACGGCTATGTACACCAAAGCCAGGTTAGCCTGCGCCATGTTTATACCGTGCACAGCACCGACGGCTCGGCCAATCTGCGCCTGAATGCCAACAGCCGTGCCGAAATACAGCAACGCATCCCCAACGGCACCACCGTGGTCGAACACCCCGCCAAGCGCCAAGGCGACTGGCATTATGTGAGCGTACACGGCAGCGACAGCGACACTTATGGCTATGTGCACAAAAGCCAGTTGAGGCCGAAAGCCGGGCGTTAAGCAGTAAAACATTTCAGGTAGCCTGCCATACCCAAGTAGGCTACCTGAAACTTTATCCGGCGCACTAATTTGGCTATGATTGCGCCAAACTAATCGCCCGGCTACTCGCCAAACTCTCCAATCATCATGCCGACCCTGCATATCCGCACCCCCAATCCCACGCTCTATATCGCCTTCTTGGCGCTCGGTTTATTGAGCGCCATCAAATCGGGCGCCATTTCGCCGGAAGCAGGCATTTGGACATTATGTATACCTAAGTTAAGGGCTAATCTACATTAGCCCTTAATTCCTGATCAATCCCGCAGGAGTTCAAGCTGCCGCGACGGCGTGCAAAGTGAAACTGCAATTCGCACTCTTTCAAGAACAGTGGAAAAGATTTGCGGTCGATCCCGTTGTCTTTGCATAAGACGTGTTTTGCCTGATTCCGGAAATTCTGACGGAGTGCAACCTCCTTAGAATGGTTAATGCGCTGATGGATAAAACTGCTAACGTCCGGCTGGGATCACTGCCTGGGCTGTCTGTATACACCATGTGCTAGGCATAATTTCCTTCCTGATTACAGGCAGTAAGGTTTCAGACTAGGCATTCCGCCATCTCTATCAAAACATAACTAAAGGCCACCTGAAAACTTTCAGGTAGCCTTTTCATTATCATTTCACATTACGATAACTGCACTCAGCCCACTGATTGTGCAAATGTCTCGATCCGTGCCGCCAGTTTCTCAGCGCTCAATCCCAAGTCGTCTAGCAGAATGGCCGGATCTCCATGGCCAGTAACGATGTCTTCGATGCCCAACAGCAACATGGGCAAGCGGCAGCCTTGTTTGGCCAACACTTCCAACACCGCGCTGCCGGCTCCGCCTTGTACAGCGTTTTCTTCAATGCACACCAGCCGCTGATGGGTGGCGGCCAGTTCGGCAATCAATTCTTCGTCCAGCGGCTTCACAAATCGCATATCGGCCACGGTTAAGTCCAGTTGTTCCGCTGCCTGCAACGCGGGTTGTACCATACTACCGAAGGCCAACACGGCAGTTCCCCTACCCTGCCGCCGCACCACACCTTTGCCTACCGGCACGGTATCCAAGCCGCTGCCGATTGCCGTGCTGCCGCTAGCGCCGCGCGGGTAGCGTACGGCAGTGGGGCAATCCAACGCGTAGCAAGTGGAAAGCAACAAGCGGCATTCTTCGCCGCTGCTGGGGGCAGCCAGCACCATATTCGGGATGCAGCGCAGGAAGCTCAGATCATAGGCGCCGGCATGAGTAGGGCCGTCGGCGCCAACGATACCAGCACGGTCGATGGCGAACAATACCGGCAGGTTTTGCAATGCCACGTCGTGCACCAGTTGGTCGTAGGCGCGCTGCAGGAAGGTGGAGTAAATCGCCACCACGGGTTTTATGTTGCCACAGGCCAGGCCGGCAGCAAAAGTAACAGCATGCTGCTCGGCAATACCGACATCGAAATAGCGTTCGGGAAAGCGTCGCTCAAACTCCACCAATCCGCTGCCTTCACGCATGGCGGGGGTAATGGCGACTAATTTGTTATCTACGGCGGCTTGGTCGCATATCCATTGGCCGAAAATTTGGGTGTAGCTCAAAGGGGCAGCGCCGCCGCTTACCGGGCCTTGGTCGGGATTAAATTTGCCCACGGCGTGAAAACCGACCGGGTCGTTTTCAGCCAGTTTGTAGCCCTGCCCTTTTTGCGTGAGCACATGCAAAAGCTGCGGGCCTTTGCGCTGTTTCATCTCTTTGAGCACAGCCACCAGTTGCCGCACGTCGTGGCCGTCCACCGGGCCGGTGTAGGTGAAGCCGAAGTTGTCAAACAGGGAATCGGGGCGGATACGCGAGCCGTCGAGCACGCTTTTCAGCCGCTGCTCCACTTTCTGCGCGATGTGCAGTGCACCGGGCAGTTTGTCGAGCACTTTTTCGGATTTGTGTTTGATGCTGCGCAGCGTATCGCGCCAGTCTTTGCCCTGGCTGCCGGCAAGATATTTGGGGAAAGCACCCACATTGGGGGAAATCGACATTTCGTTGTCGTTGAGGATAACCAGCAAATCGGTGTCCATATCGCCGGCATTGTTCAGCGCTTCAAAAGCTTGGCCGGCAGTCATGGCTCCATCGCCGATAACGGCCACGCTGCGGTTGGGGCTACCTGAAAGTTTATCGGCCACCGCCATGCCTAATGCCGCACCGATGGAAGTGGAGGAGTGGCCAACGCCGAAATCGTCGTATTCCGATTCGCTGCGCTTGGGGAAACCGGCCAAACCGCCGTATTGGCGCATGGTGTGCATGCGGCTGCGGCGGCCGGTGAGCACTTTGTGCGGATAGCTTTGGTGACCCACGTCCCAAATTAAGTGGTCGTTGGGTGTGTCGTACACATAATGCAATGCCACAGCCAGCTCTACCGCACCCAGATTGCTGGCGAAATGGCCGCCGGTCTGGCTGATGCTCTCTAGCAGAAAGGTGCGCAGTTCAGCGGCCAGCTGCGGCAGCTGGTCTTCGCGCAAACGGCGCAAATCCTGCGGATATTCGATGGTATCGAGAAGCGGCGTGGTAGTCATGGTGTGGCGGTTCCCTATTGATTGGGATAAATAAAGACGGATTATATAGCCATTCTGCCCGGCACGGCAGGCAAATTGGCATCAATACGCCAATCCTTGCTATGATGGCACTTTCCCACCCGGCCCTCCGCCATGACCGACACCGCCCAAATCATCACCAGCTACGGCCGCCGCTTTATCGTGCGCACTGCCGACGGCCACTCCTTCGAGGCCACTACCCGCAAAAAACGGGTGGACTTCGCCTGTGGCGACCAAGTACACATCACACCGCTGAATGCCGAGCAGGCGGTGATTGAAGATTTCCTACCGCGCCACAGCCTGCTCTATCGGCAAGATGCTTGGAAAACCAAGCTGATTGCCGCCAATGTGAACCAACTGCTGATTGTACTGGCAGCCGTGCCCACGCCCAGCGAGCTGCTATTACAACGTGCTCTGTTGGCGGCAGAAGCGGCCGATATCGGCGCGGTGATTGTGTTGAACAAAACCGATTTGCCGGAAACGGAACAATGGCGCAGCAAACTGGCATTTTACGAAAGCTTGGGCTATCCCGTGTTGCCTGTCAGCGCCATGCAAGATGCCGACACCCTGCTGCCGGTGTTGAATGGCCACACCAGCATCCTGTTGGGCCAAAGCGGCATGGGCAAATCCACTCTGATTAACGCCCTGCTCGGCCAAAGCATTGCCCGCACCAACGAAATCTCCAGCGCCCTCGATTCCGGCAAACACACCACCACCCACGCCCAGCTCTACGACCTAAACGAAACCTCCTGCATCATCGATTCCCCCGGTCTGCAGGAATTCGGCCTGCACCATCTTCAGGTAGCATCCCTGCCCCACTACTTCCCCGATATGTGTGGCTTCATCGGCCAATGCCGGTTCCACAACTGCAGCCACCGCCAAGAGCCCGGCTGCTCCATCAAAGCTGCTGTCGAAGCCGGCCATATCCGTGCCGACCGCTTGCAGCTTCTGCAACAGCTGACTGATGAACTATCCGGCAAGCACACCCGACAATTCTTGCGCAAAACCAGCGGATAATTTACTCTTCCAACAATCTTTTCCGGCTGCCAACTCTTTATTTGCCAGAGCGAAAACCGGCAACCAAAACAATCGGAGAAATACAATATGACCAAGCACATAGCCAACTACGCCATTACTGTTGCCGCCGACACCCCAAACGGCGAATCACGCCAAATCTGGTTGCAGTTGGAATACGAAGACATCCGTTTCTTGACCAAATCCGAATTCAAGAGATTTGCGGCTACCAAATGTAATGTCCGCCCCCAACAAATCCTAAAGATTGAACGCTTCTACAAATAAGCAGACAAACAAAACCGCTCCAGTATCACACCAGAGCGGTTTTCATATGAGGTGGCGAGCCGGAGCCCCGGCACTGCTGAATTC
>CAUPYH010000078.1:0-8413 GCA_963515595.1 uncultured Eikenella sp.
AGCCTCTTCGGGATGCCGGGCAAACCAATCGCGCACGCGCTGCAAATCTTCGGCGGTGTCCACGCCGGCGGCGGGGGCGTTGTCGCACACGGTGACGGCGATTTTGCCGCCGTGCCACAACACGCGCAGCTGCTCGAGCGATTCGATACTTTCCAGCGGCGAGGGCGGCAGGCCGACGTATTGGTGCAAAAAGCCCACGCGGTAGGCATATAGGCCGATGTGGCGCAGCGGGGCAAAGCCTTCGGGCAGCACGGCTTGTGTTTCGGCGAAGGCGTCGCGCGGCCAGGCGATGGGGGCGCGGCTGAAATAGAGGGCGTTGCGCCGTTGGTCGAGCACCACTTTCACGCAGTTGGGGTTGAGAAACTCGGCCACGTCGGCAATCGGGTGCGCGGCGGTGGCCATTTGGGCGCTGCTGCTGCCGAGCAATTCGGCAGTACGGTTGATGAGCGCGGGATCAATCAGCGGCTCGTCGCCCTGCACGTTCACGGCAATATCGCTATCAGCCATGCCGAGCAGCAGCGCGGCTTCGGCCAGGCGGGCGGTGCCGCTGGTGTGCTGTTTGCCGGTGAGCACGGCTTCAATGCCGTATTCGGAGCAGGCGGCGGCAATGGCGGTGTGGTCGGTGGCCACGACGATGCGCTGCGCTTCGCTCAGCTTGGCGCGCTCGGCCACGCGCACCACCATGGGTTTGCCGGCAATATCGGCCAAGGCTTTTTCAGGTAGCCTGCTGGAGGCCAGGCGGGCGGGGATGATGACGGTAAACGGGGTGCTCATGCGTGCAGCTCTTCTTCGGTGAGGGGGCGGGCTTCGTTTTCCAGCATGATGGGAATTCCGTCGCGGATGGGGAAGGCCAGCTTGGCTTGATGGCTCCACAACTCTTGGCGGCCGGCATGGTATTCGAGCGCGCCTTTGGTGAGCGGGCAAACGAGGAGGTCGAGGTATTTTTTGTCCATGGTTTGGGGTCTCCGGTTGGTTGAGTTGGCGCGGCGGGTATCGGGCGCGAACGCCTGTTGGCAAAATTGCTTACGCTGTGAGGCTGCCCGAAACTTTTCCGCGCGGCCTGCCGTGCCGCTGTTTTCAGGTAGCCTTTCCGTTCTCAGGTAGCCTGTTCCTTGCCCGGCAGGCAGCGGCGCATTACGGCCTGCACTAAGGCTTCCGGCAATTCGGCGCGCACAGGCAACACCCATACTTCCTGCGCGGTGTCGGCGGCGAGCTTCACTGCGTCTTTCTCGGTAACGATGTAGCAATCGGCCGCGGGCAAATCGGCAATCTGCCAGACGGCGTGGTCGGGCAGGGCCATTTGCCGTTCGGTTTCGATGCCCAGCCGCGCCAGTTCGGCAAAAAAACGTTCTGGCTTGGCGATGGCGGCGGCGGCGATAACGCAGCGCTGTTTCAGGTAGCCTTCGGACAAGGGTTCGTGCGGGCGGTGCAGGCGGTAAATCTGCCCGCATTGCAGGCGGCTGCGGCAAAGCAACACGTTATCCGGCAGCGCCCAATCCGGCTCGGGGCTGTCGGGCGTGCTGTTGGCGAGCAGCACGGCGTTTACGCTTTCCAGGCGCTGCAAAGGCTCGCGCAAATTGCCGTTGGGCAGCAAATCCAGCGGCCGCCCCACATCGGCGGCGGGGAATACGGCCAGCTCGAAATCGCGTTGCAGGGCGTAGTGTTGCAGGCCATCGTCGGCAACGATAATTTGCACTTCGGGATGCGCGGCCAAAAGCGCCCTGCCCGCTTCGGCACGGCGGCTGCCCACGGCGGCGGGGGCGCCGGTGCTGCGGTGCAGCAGCAGCGGTTCGTCGCCGGCCTGCGCGGCGGTGCTTTGGCTGTTTAACACGTGCACGCCCTGCCCGCTGCGGCCATAGCCACGGCTGATGATGCCGGGGCGGATGCCGCGCGCCTGCAAGGCGCGCACCAAGGCTTGCACCACAGGGGTTTTGCCGCTGCCGCCAGCCTGCACATTGCCCACCACCACCACCGGCACGGGCAGCTTTTCGCTGTGCCGCCGGCCTTTCAGGTAGCCTTCACGCCGCCGCGCCGCCAACAGGCCGAACAGCCGCGCCAGCGGCCATAAAATCGGCGTGAGCAGCGGGTTGGGCGTTTGCCAATGGCGCTCGATCAGGCGGTGCAGCATTTTTCAGGTAGCCTCAATCTTTCAGCTGGCCTGCCGGGCGCGGCGGTAGTGCACGAAATCGAAGCGGATGCCGTTGGCAGCAGCGGTATGGCTGCTGCGTTCGACCTCCTGCCATTCGTCGGGGTCAAAGGCGGGGAAAAAAGCGTCGCCGTCAATATCTAAGCGCACTTCGGTGAGGCGCAAATCGGTAGCCAGCGGCAGGGCTTGGGCGTAAATCTGTGCGCCACCCATGATGATGATTTCGGGCACGTCGGCCAGCACGGCCAGCGCGGCATCTAAGCTGTCGGCACGTTCCACGCCTTCGGCCTGCCAGAGCGGCTGGCGGGTAATCACGATATTGCGGCGGCCGGGCAAGGGTTTTTTCGGCAGCGAATCCCAAGTTTTGCGCCCCATCACCACGGGTTTGCCCAAGGTGTAGCGTTTGAAAAAGGCGAAATCTTCGGCAATATGCCAGGGCATGGCGTTGCCGCTGCCGATGCAGCGATTGTCCGCCACAGCGGCGATAAGGGTGATGGTTGGCATGGGAGGCTACCTGAAAAGTGGAGCAAAACGCCGCCATTGTAACGCAAGCCATCTTCCTTCACAGCCCCAAAACGTGCGCTTTGGTGTAAAATCCGCTTTCTTTGCGGCGCATGCCGCTTTTGCTTATTTCACTACAACGGAGCAGCGGACATGACCATCATCCCCCCCAACCACGACGGCGCAGGCCTGAATATCGGCATCGTACAAGCCCGTTTTTCCAACGAAATCGGCAGCGCCATGCTTGAAGTGTGCACTGAAAAACTGGTGGAACTGGGCGTGCCCGACGGCAACATCACCGTAGCCACCGTGCCCGGCGCGCTGGAAGTGCCGCTGGCGCTGCAAAATATGGCGCAGTCGCACAGCTTTGATGCGCTGGTGGCCTTGGGTGCGGTAATTCGCGGCGAAACCTACCATTTCGAATTGGTGTCGAACGAGTCCGCCGCCGGCATCAGCCGCGTGGGGCTGGATTTCAACATCCCCATCGCCAATGCCGTCCTCACCACCGAAAACGACGAACAAGCCCACGCGCGCATCCAAAGCAAAGCCGCCGAAGCCGCTGTGGTGGCGGTGGAATGCGCCAACCTGCTGCGCCGCCTCAATCCGGCCGGCAACAGCCTGCCCGATGCCATCGTGTAGCCCTTGATTTCAGAAAGCCGAGTAATGAAACCGAAAAACCGCACCCCGCGCCGCCGCGCACGCGAATTTGCCGTGCAGGCGCTGTATCAGGCCGCGCTCAACCAGCTGCCCGATGCCGAAGTAGCCAAAAACATCCGCGAAAACGAATACTTCGCCAAGGCCGACAACGAGCTCTTCACCGCCATTTTCTTCGGCGTGCAGGCCAAACGCCGAGAGCTGATGCAGATTATCCGCCCGCTGCTCGACCGCGACGAAAAAGACCTCAGCCCCATCGAATGCGCCGTGCTGCTGGCCGCTGCCTTCGAGCTGCGTGATATGCCGGAAACGCCCTACCCCGTGATCATCAACGAAGCGATTGAAGTCACCAAAACCTTCGGCGGCATCGACGGCCACAAATTCGTCAACGGTATTTTGGACAAACTGGCGGCCGAACTGCGCCCCAACGATCCGAAACGCGCTTAAGCCGCGCCCGTTGGCCCATGCCGCAGGCTACCTGAAACCGCCGTATCCGCTTTCAGGTAGCCTTTACCGTTTTATCGTGAATATGAATAAAAACAAACCGTAGGATAAACTAAAGCACCCCGCCTGCTATTTTTCAGGTAGCTTCAGCCGCCTCTATGCTATCCCGTTAAAACAGGTACAATACCTGCCGCACAGGCTACCTGAAACCACACCACCATGTATTACAAACTCGCCCCCATCGCCCACGTCCTCTCCCGCCTCGGTTTCGTGTTTTCGCTGCTGCTCTTGGCGCCCACGTTCGTGTCGTATCTCTACCAAGACGCCGCCTTCTGGGTGTTTGCCGACACCGCTGCCGCCACCATCTGCGCCTCCGGCATCATCTGGCTCATCACCCGCAGCCATCAGCGCGAGCTGCGCACCCGCGACGGCTTCACCCTCGTTTTCCTACTGTGGTTGGGTTTTGCCGTGGTCGCCTCCCTGCCGTTTTATTGGTATCTGCCCGGCATCAGCTACACCGACGCCTTCTTCGAAGCCATCTCCGGCCTCACCACCGCCGGCGCCACCGTTTTCACCAACCTCGACAGCTTCCCCCCCTCGCTCAATTTCTGGCGCCACCTGCTCAACTGGGTGGGCGGCATGGGCATCATCGTTTTGGCTGTAGCCATCCTACCCATGATCGGTGTGGGCGGCACCCAGCTTTTCAAAGCCGAAATCCCCGGCATCCACAAAGACAGCAAGCTCGCCCCCCGCATTTCCCAAACCGCCAAAAACCTTTGGCTGATTTACGTTTTCTTCACCCTCATCACCTGCCTCGCCCTGCGCCTGGCCGGCATGAGCTGGCTTGATGCCGTATGCCACGCCATGTCCTGCCTCGGCCTGGGCGGTTTCTCTACCCACGATCAAAACATCGCCTATTTCGATTCCGTGCCCATCGAAATGATTTTGTCTGTCGGCAGCGTCATCGCCGCCATCAACTTCACCAACCACTACTACGCCTTCCGCCAACGCAGCCTCAACGTCTACCGCCGCGACACCGAAGTAAGCGTGATGATTACCGCCCTGATTACCAGCATCATCGTGTGCGCCCTCTACCTGTGGCACAAAGATTTCTACCCCGACTGGTCGCAATCCCTGCGCTTCGTCGGTTTCAACTTCATCTCCATCGGCCTGGCCAACGGCTACGCCAACACCGACTTCGCCGCCTGGCCGCTGCCCGTGTCCCTCTGGATGTTTTTCCTCGCCAATATCCTCTCCAACGCCGGCAGCGCCGGCGGCGGGCTCAAAACCATCCGTGCCATCGTATTGTTTAAATTCAGCCTGCGCGAAATGATGCTGCTGCTGCACCCCAACGCCGTGCACACCGTAAAAATCAACGGCATGCACATCGCCGAGCGCACCGCCATGACCGTGCTCGTATTCACCGCCGTTTACTTCCTCACCATCATCTTCGCCACTTTCGCCCTCATGGCCACCGGCCTCGATTTTGTTACCGCCCTCACCGCCGCCACCGCCTGCATCACCAACGCCGGCCCCGGTCTCGGCAGCGTCGGCCCCGCCGGCAGCTACGCCGAACTAGCCGCCGTGCAAAAATGGCTGTGCGCCGCCGTCATGCTGCTCGGCCGCCTGGAAATCTTCACCGTGTTCATGCTCTTCACCCCCGCCTATTGGCGCAAATAGCGTTGAGCGGTTTCAGGTAGCCTTTATCCCGCTTGAGGCTACCTGAAACATCAAGCCTGCCGAAACCTAGGATAATTCAGGCTACCAAATCCGGCAGCCAGACTGATTTTCAGGCAGCCTCACCACAGATGATGGCTACCTGAAAAGTAGTGTGGCGTTTATGCCCAATCCGGCTCAACATTCCATCCACCACATCGGAACAAACACATGCCTTTCCCCGTAGAGCCCAAATATATCCAAGCCGCCGAACAAGCCCTCGGCATCCAGCTCCCTCCCCGCTTCAAAGCCAGGCTCTCAGCCGAAAACGGCGGCGAAATCCTGCTCGAACCCGACAACGAAGACAGCAGCTTCACCCTCCTGCCCGTATTCGACACCTCCGACAAAAAACGCCTGCGCCGAACCTGCAATCACATTGCCAAAGAAACCGCCTCTGCCCGGGAAAGCTGGCATGGTTTCCCCGCCCAAGCCGTGCTGATTGGCGACAACCAATGCGGCGACTTCCTGCTCCTATTGCCCGAATCTCCGCAACAGCTCGGCGAAGCCATCTTCCTCTGGTCGAGCGACGGCGGCGAACTGGAACAAGTAGCCAACAGCATCAACGACTTGGCCGAGTAAGCATTTGATCTTTTATCTTATCTTTTCAGGTAGCCTACCAATTTAGCAGCCTGTACAAAGTAATCCAGGCAATTGGTAAACTATGTGAGCAAGACCAAGTCTTCTTTTTAGCATCACCATTTTCAGGTAGCCTTTATCCCCTGCAACAAGCTGACTGAAACCCGGCTAGCAAGTAAAAAGCAGTAAAACCCGCCGTCTGTCCGCGCCCGCCGCTTCATTACCCCGCCGCTTTCAGGTAGCCTTAGGCCATTCCGAATTATCCAGACTGACATCAAGCATGAAAAAAATCGTATATCAACACAGTCTCCCCCTCCTCGCTGCCGGCCTGCTCGCCGCCTGCTCCAGCCAAACCGAAACCCTGGTCGAGCCCATCAACACCGATAGCAGTGCCGCCGTCCAGCTGCCTGGTGGCCGCCGCAGCGATTCCGAAGAAAAAGTATTGGCCGATTACCAGCTCTTCCAGTCCGCCCAAGCCGCACTCAAACAGGGCGATGCCAGCCAGGCCGCCCAATTCCTCGCCCAAGCCCAGCCCAGCGCCATGGCCAATAGCCTGCGCAACCAGTGGCTCAAACAGCTCGGCCGCAACGGCCAATGGCAAGAGTTTGTTCGGCAATACGGCTACCTGAAACCCGCCGACCGCGATAAAGAAACCCGCTGCTATGCCGCGCTGGCCGGGCAGGAAAACCAAAACGCTGCTCAAGAAGTGCTGGCCGAACTCGGCCGCCAGCCCGAAGGCTGCAACCGCCTGCTCGAACAGCTCGCCACCCAAAGCAGACTGCCCGCCGATGCCGCTTGGCGACGCGTACGCGGCCTGCTGGCCAACAACCAAATCAGCGATGCCCGCCGCTTGGCTGCCGCTTTGGGCTCACCCCTGCCTGAGCCGCTCACCAGCGCCACGCCCGACAGCCAAGGCGGCCGTGAAGCCCTGTTGCACAGCGTAATCGGCCAAAATGCCCGCAAACAGGCCGATGCCGCCCAACGCCTGCAAAGCCTCTCCGCCAGCCTCAGCCCGGCCCAAACCGGCTTCGCCTGGGCCGTGCTCGGCCACCACTACGCGCTGAACCAACGCTTCCCCGCCGCGCTCGACGCCTTCAACCGTGCCGATCGCAGCCAGCTGGGCAAAGAACACTGGGAATGGTATGCCCGCAGCGCCCTGCGACTCGGCCGCTGGAACGAGCTGCAAAACATCATCGAAGCCATGCCTAACTCCCTGCGTGCCGACCCCACCTGGCAATATTGGCTTGCCCGCAGCCTGGCCGCCAGCGGCGATTCCGCCCGAGCCCAGCAATACTATCGCCAAGCCGCTGCCTCCGGCCGCAATTTCTATGCCCTGCTTGCCACCGAAGCCCTCGGCGGTAAAGTGGACACCCGCAACACCGCCGCCGAGCCCGGCAGCAGCCAAACCGGACAAGTGGTCGCCGACGGCGCGGTTTCCCGTGCTCTCAATTTATTCCGCGCCTCCCAGCGCAGCGGCGATTGGGATATGCGTAAACAAGCCCAGGCCGAGTGGCGCTATGCCGTGGACGGTTTTAACGAACCCGCCCTGCTCGCCGCCTCCAAGCTCGCTCATGATGCCGGCTTCTACGAGATGGGCATTTATGCTGCCGATAAAACCAACAGCCAAATCAACTACAACCTGCGCTATATCTCCCCCTTCCGCGACAGCGTGAGCCGCTACGCCGCCCAAGCCAATATCGACCCCGCCTGGGCCTACGGCATCATCCGCCAAGAAAGCCGCTTCATGATCGGCGTGCGCTCCCGCGTGGGCGCCACCGGCCTGATGCAGGTGATGCCCGCCACCGCCCGCGAAATTGCCGGCAAAATCGGCATGGACCCTGCCGAATTGCACACCATCGAAGGCAACATCCGCATGGGCACTTGGTATCTGGGTGATGCCCGCAATCGCTTGGGTAACGAAGTACTCGCCACCGCCGGCTACAACGCCGGCCCCGGCCGCGCCCGCAACTGGCAGGCCTCCACCGCGCTCGAAGGTGCGGTGTATGCCGAAACCATCCCGTTCGACGAAACCCGCGACTACGTCAAACGCGTGATGACCAACGCCACCTATTACGCCAGCCTGTTTAACGAGCCGCACACCTCCCTCACCCGCCGCATGGGCACCATTCCGGCACGATGATAGAAGTTTATTAAACTGTTTCGACGCTGATACGGCTAAGTAAAAGGCTACCTGAAAAATTTCAGGTAGCCTTTTTGTTAGAAATTGGCTAGTGAAACAGCCTTTCGGATTATGCAATACCGGCGTTGCCACGCCGGTATTTTGTTATGCTTCGCTCCCAAATTTTCAGGTAGCCTTTAGTTGTAGGAAATCGTCGCGTTGTTTACACCACAGGTTGAGAGAAATAAGCTTGCAAG
>CAUPYH010000079.1:0-8343 GCA_963515595.1 uncultured Eikenella sp.
TCTACCGCGATTTCGAATGGATGGGCGTGCAGCGGCACTTGAAAGTGGCCGGCATATTCGCCCGCCTGTGGCACCGCGACGGCAAAGGCAAATATCGCCCCGAAATCCCCCGCTTCCTCAACTATCTGCGCCGCACCGCCCGCCGCTACCGCGAACTCGCCCCGCTCTATGCACTCTTGCTCGAGTTGATAGGCGACGAAGAGCTGCAAACCGGCTATACGTTTTAAATGCAGAACGGTTTTTAATCTGGTTGAGGCTGGCCTTTCAGGGCTGTGGAAATCAACAGCGTTGTTTACACTTTCGGCTTTTGCTTGAAGACCCGTTTTAGCAGCTATTCAGCATTGTCAAGAATGTCGATAGACATAGGAAAACCGTTCTGTTCTTGATAATGACAGATAGCTGCTTAAGAATCATTCAAGTAAAAACAAAAGCTGTCCGCCGTAGAAAAAGTGTAAACAACGCGACGATTTCCTACACCAAGCCGGGCAGGAGGCTACCTGAAAGCGCAGCTTCAACGCAGTGAAAACGAGATTTCCGGAGGAGGGTGCGTTTCTGCGGAGCTAAAATGAGGTCTTCGTAGGAAGACGAGCTGCTGCGAAACCCAAACAGGATGGCAACACGGTAAACAGCCTGCCGGTTTCAGATTACA
This sequence comes from uncultured Eikenella sp., assembly GCA_963515595.1. Classification (GTDB taxonomy): domain Bacteria; phylum Pseudomonadota; class Gammaproteobacteria; order Burkholderiales; family Neisseriaceae; genus Eikenella. Next base: position 650 of record CAUPYH010000079.1, read on the forward strand.
ATACCGCTTTTCATTCCGCATAAGCATCCCGCAAGAATCATGTTCCCACGAATCCTTTCCGCTGCTGCCGCCCGAGGGCTGTGCGCGCACCTGCGCCGTGGCGGTTTGGTGGCCTATCCTACGGAATCCAGCTACGGCTTGGGTTGCCTGCCCACGCACCGCCGTGCCTTGCGCCGGCTGATGCAGCTGAAAAAGCGGCCACAGCATAAAGGATTGATTGTTATCGGCAATGATTTGAAACAGCTTGAGCCGTTGCTGCAAAGGCTACCTGAAAACCAACGCCGGCTGGCGCAAAGCACTTGGCCGGCGGCGGTCACGTTTTTATTTGCGGCAGCCGATAGCGTGCCGGCGCTGTTGCGCGGGCGCGGTCGGGAAAAACTGGCGGTGCGCGTGCCGGCGCATGATGGGGCACGCCGCTTGTGCGCACTGCTGGGCACGCCGCTGGTGTCCACTTCGTGCAACCGCAGCGGGCGGCGGGCTTTACGGCATCAGCGCGAGGTACGGCGCTGTTTTGGAAGGGATGTGTATGTGGTCAATGGCCGCTGTGGCGGGTCGAAGCGGCCGAGCCGGATTGTGGATGCGCAGAGCGGGGTGTATTTGCGCTAGAGGCTACCTGAAAGTTGTTTCAGGTAGCCTTTATCCTTCTTTGCCAATTCGGCAGCGGTTTGCTATAAGGCAATCTATAGTGGATTAAAAATAATAAACAATGAGGTAGCTATGCGTTTGGGCGGGTTGAGCTGTTGGGTGGCGGGTGTGCTGCTGGCTTTTTTGTTGCCGGCAGCACATTTTGTTGCCGTTGCCTCAGCTTCGGCGCTGCTGCTCGCTCTGATTGGCTGTTTCCGGCGCGCCCGTTGGGCGTGGTGGCTGCTGTGCGGGCTGCTTTACGGCGTGTGGCGGGTACAGTTGGCGCTATCGCAGCAGTGGCCGGCGGAACCGGAGTTTCAACGGGTACGGCTGGATTTTCAGGTAGCCTCGGTGGTGGAGGCATCGGCGCAGTCGGTGCGGTTTGAAGCTTGGGCGCAAACGGAAGCGGGGGAGCGGTTTCGGCTGCTGGTGTCGGATCGGTATTTGCGCGAGTGGCGGCCGGGCAGCCGCTGGCGGATGACGGTTCGGGTGCGGCCTACGGTGGGCGAGCGCAATGAAAACGGCTTCGACCGCGAGGCTTGGGCGTTGAGCCAGCATATCGACGGCATGGCTTCGGCTGCCCGCAAGCGGGTGGAACTGCCGCCGGACACGGGCTGGCAATCGCGTTGGCAAAACTGGCGCTACGAGCGGCAGCAGGCCTGGCAGCAGGCGGCGGAAAGCTACCCGAACGGGGCGGCGCTGATGCGGGCTTTGGGCGGCGGCGGATACGGCGGGCTGGCGGATGAGCATTGGCAGGCGTTTCGCGTGTTGGGCATCAATCATCTGATTAGCGTGTCGGGGTTGCACATCGGTATGGTGGCGCTGGCGGCAGCGTATTTGGCGCGGCTTTTGCTGCTGCGCCTGCCGCTGGCCGAGCCGCGACGCTGGTATTTGGCGGCGGGCTTGGCAGCGGCTTTGTTTTATTCGGCATTGGCCGGTTTCGGCGTGCCGATTCAGCGCAGTTTGCTGATGCTGGCGGTGTTTGCCCGGCAATGGTATCGGCGCGGCAGCCCTGCGCCGTGGCGGGCTTGGTGGCAGGCTTTGGCCGCGGTGCTGCTGTTCGACCCGCTCTCGGCTTTGGGCGTGGGCTTTTGGTTTTCCTTCGGCGCGGTGGCGGCGCTGATTTGGGTGGCACAGGGGCGGCTGGAGGCCATGCCGGATGACGATGCGCCGGAAGGCGGCTGGCTGCTCGTGGCCAAGCATTCCGGCAAATGGCGCACCGCGCTGCGTGCCCAATATGCGGCCACGCTGTTGGGGTTTTGGCAGGCCGGGCAGGTGTTCGGCACCGTGCCGCTGGCCGCGCCTTTGGCCAATGCGCTGCTGATTCCGTGGTTTTCTTGGGTGTTGGTGCCGCTGGCCTTGCTGGCGGTGCTGTTGCCGTTTGAAGGCTACCTGAAAATGGCGGCTGCCATCGGCGAATACATCATGGGAGCGGTGGTGTGGGCGGGCAATTGGGTGCCCACCGGCGCGCTGGCGCATTTGCCGCCGCTGTTTTGGCTGGCTGTATTGGCTGCGCTGGCGGTATGGCTGTTGCCGCGCGGCCTAGGTTTGCGGCCTTGGGCGGCGCTGGTGTTGGCGGCATCCTGCCTATATCGCACGCCCGCGCCGGAGCACGGCACGGCGGCGGTGCGGATTATCGACGTAGGGCAGGGGCTTGCCTTGCAGGTGCGCACGCAAAACCATTGGCTGCTGTTCGACACCGGCACGGCAGGGGCGGCGCAGACGCAGCTGGTGCCCAACCTGCTGGCGCAGGGGCTGCCGCCGCCCGATGTGCTGGTGCTCTCGCATCACGATGCCGACCACGACGGCGGCTTCCCCGCCGTTCAGGCAGCTTTTGCGCCGCGCAAACTGTATGCCGGCCAGCCGGAAGCCTACACCGAAGCGGCTCAATGGTGTGCCGGCGGCACGGCGTGGGAGTGGGACGGCGTATACTTCGAATTCCTCACACCGCCGCGTCATGCGCAGGCCGACGACAACGAGCAAAGCTGCGTGTTGCGCGTGTTGGCGGGCGGTCAGGCCGTGCTGGCGGGCGGAGATTTGGGCATTACGGGCGAGCGCTGGCTGGTGGGCACATACGGCGATTCGCTGCATAGCCAATTATTGGTGCTGGGGCACCACGGCAGCCGTTCTTCATCCGATTCGGCCTATCTGAACGCGGTGGCGCCCGAAGCAGCGGTGGCGGCCAACGGCTTCGCCAACCCCTACGGCCACCCCGCCGCCATTGTGCGCCACCGCCTCTCCGCCCACCGCATCCGGCTCTACACCACCGCCCGCAGCGGGCAGCTGGATTTCGTGCTGGGGCAGGGCGGGGCAATGCAGCCGCAGCGCTTGGGCAGGAGGTTTTGGCAGCGCAAGCCGTTTGATGACGGGGTGGGGGAAGTTTTCAGGTAGCCTGCGGATGGCTGTGGAGCTACCTGAAATAGGAATGTGTAGAAATCAATTGTATTGTTTACACATACAGCTTTTGTTTGAAGACTAGATTTAGCATCCACCTGACGTTGTTTAGAATATCGGTGGACATAGTAAATCAATGGACGTAGTAAATTATTTGTTCTTGATGATGGATAGCTATTGAAAAGCATTTAAATAGAAATAAGAATAAGTTGTGTAGTAAAATGCAAAATAAGTAGATTATTTATAATAAGTTATATGAGGTTTTAGATAGTCGTGGCATTTTGATTCTCAAGTTGTTATGAGTATTGATTATAGGCTATGTAGCGGCCTAGCTATGAAGGAAAGTTGAGTTAAAACATACGCCGTATAATTACAATCTATTTTCTCGCTGATTTATCTAATTTAAGGAATAAAAATGAAAAAAACTGTTTTGATGGCATATTTGCTGGCGGTATCACTTCCTGCAGTAACTGCACCTGAGATAGGACAACGACAATTGGAACAGGCAGCTATTGCTCATGAACAGCGGGACTATACTCGTGAAGTAGCAATATTATTGCCATTGGCGGAGCGAGGAAATGCTACTGCACAATATAAGATCGGAGTTTTGTATTTTGATGGGCATGGCGTAGAAAAAGACTATACGCGTGCTCACTCTTGGTTTGAAAAGGCGGCAATCCAAGGAAATGCACTTGCACAATATAATCTTGGTGTTTTGTACACAAATGGACAAGGAGTAGAAAAAGATTATGTCATTGCCCGTAATTGGTTTGAAAAGGCTGCTGAACAAGGAGTTGTTGGTGCAAAATATAATCTTGGCGTTTTTTATCAGCGTGGGAGAGGGGTAGAGCAAGATTATGTTCGAGCCCGTGCTTGGTATGAGCAAGCTGCAACTCAAGGATATGCATCTGCTCAACGCAACCTAGGTGTTTTATACGCGAATGGGCAAGGGGTAGCGAAGAATTATATTACTGCTCGTAATTGGTTTGAAAAAGCTGCAATGCAAGGAGATGCAATTGCACAATATAATCTTGGTGTTTTGTATGAGAGTGGATGGGGTGTTGCACAAGACTACACTCGTGCCCGTTATTGGTATGAGAAAGCCGCATCACAAGGATATACTGCTGCACAAACTGCTCTACGCCAATTGCAGCAAATACAACGTTAAGCTACTAACCTTTATTAAAGGCTACCTGAAAAAGTGTATTCTGTAGCAGACGATATTTTCAGGTAGCCTTTTCGTTGTACGCCCCGCCGCGCCCGCCACCCGTTTGCGGTACAATGTGCGCCCTTCCTGTTTTCAATCAGGCTACCTGAAAGCGCGTAGCCCAACTCCCCCGCAAGCCCGAAATATGACCGCCCCTGTTTACATCCCCCTGCGCCAACACACCGAATTTTCCATCACCGACGGCACTTTGCGCATCAAAGAGCTGGTGAAGAAGGCTGCCGCTTTCGGCCTGCCTGCGCTGGGCATCAGCGATTTGATGAACACGTTCGGCCTGGTGAAATTCTATAAAGCCTGCCGTGGCGCGGGCATCAAGCCGGTGGTGGGGGCGGATGTGTGGGTGGCGAATCCGGACAATCCGGAGCAGCCCTTCCGCGCCATGCTCTTGGTGCGCAACGAAGCGGGCTACCGCCGCCTATGCGAGCTGCTCACCCGCGCTTATGTGGGCACGGATCGTAACGTTGCCCATGCTGAGCTTGAGCCGCAATGGCTGGCCGAAGGCGATAATGAGGGGTTGATTTGCCTGTCCGGCGCGCATTTGGGCGAAGTGGGCCGCCAGCTGATGAACGGTCATGACAACGCCGCCCGCGCCGCTGCGCAGAAATACGCGCAATGGTTTCCCGATGCTTTTTATTTGGAACTGCAAAGGCTACCTGAAAAACCGGAATGGGAAACTTCGGTTTCAGGTAGCCTCAAATTGGCGGCGGAATTGGGCTTGCCCGTGGTGGCCACCCATCCGGCGCAGTTTTTAAACCCCGACGACTTCAAGGCGCACGATGCGCGGGTGTGCATTGCCGGTGGTTGGGTGCTGGCGGACAAACGCCGCCCGCGCGATTTTGTGGCCGGCCAGTATTTTGCTTCGCCGGAAGAGGTGGCCGCCCGTTTTGCCGATTTGCCCGAAGCATTGCAGAACACGGTGGAAATCGCCAAGCGCTGCAACCTCACGCTCACGCTGGGCAAAAATTTCCTGCCGCAGTTTCCCACGCCCGACGGCATGAGCTTGGACGACTACCTCTCCCACCTATCCAACCAAGGCCTGCGCGAACGGCTGGCCGCGCTTTATTTGGATGAGGCGGAACGCGAACAAAAGCTGCCGGAGTACCAGGCGCGGCTGGATTTCGAGCTGGGCACCATCGTGCAGATGGGCTTCCCGGGCTATTTCCTGATTGTGGCCGACTTCATCAACTGGGCGAAAAACAACGGCTGCCCGGTGGGGCCGGGGCGCGGCTCTGGCGCGGGCTCGCTGGTGGCTTATTCCTTAAAAATTACCGATTTAGACCCGCTGCGCTATGCGCTGCTATTTGAGCGTTTCCTCAATCCCGAGCGCGTGTCGATGCCCGACTTCGATATCGACTTCTGCCAAAACAACCGCGGCCGCGTGATTGAATATGTGCGCCAAAAATACGGCTTCGAGGCGGTGAGCCAGATTGTTACCTTCGGCACCTTGTCGTCTAAAGCCGTGATCCGCGACGTGGGGCGCGTGCTGGAGCTGCCCTTTGGCGTGTGCGACCGGCTCTCCAAGCTGATTCCGCTGGAAGCCAACAAACCGCTGAGCCTGGAAAAGGCGATGGAGGCCGAGCCGGAAATCGCCAAGGTGCTGGAAGAGGAAGAGGCCGAAGAGCTGATGGAGCTGGCCAAAAAGCTGGAAGACCTCACGCGCGGCCTCGGTATGCACGCCGGCGGTGTATTGATTGCACCGGGCAAGATTTCCGATTTCTGCCCGGTGTATCAAGCCGACGAATCCGCCTCGCCCGTTTCCATGTATGACAAAGGCGACGTGGAAGACATCGGGCTGGTGAAGTTCGACTTCCTCGGCTTGCGCAACCTCACCATCATCGAAATGGCGCAGGAATTCATTGCGCAAACCACCGGCGAGCGCATCGATGTGAACCACATCGACCTCACCGACCAGCAAGCCTACGAAGTGTTCCGCAAGGCCAACACCACGGCGGTGTTCCAGTTTGAATCCACCGGCATGAAAAAAATGCTGGCGCAGGCCAACACCACCAAGCTGGAAGAAATCATCGCCTTTGTGTCGCTCTACCGTCCCGGCCCGATGGATCTGATTCCGGATTTCATCGCCCGCATGAAGGGTGCGCGCTTTGAATATATGCACCCGCTGCTCGAGCCCGTGTTGCAACCCACCTACGGCATCATGGTGTATCAGGAGCAGGTGATGCAGGCCGCGCAGGTGATCGGCGGCTATTCTCTCGGCGGAGCAGACTTATTGCGCCGCGCCATGGGCAAGAAAAAGCCCGAAGAAATGGCGAAACACCGCGAAATCTTTGCCGAAGGCGCGGCCAAGCAGGGTATTGCCCGCGAAAAAGCCGATGAAATCTTCGACTACATGGAAAAATTCGCCGGCTACGGCTTCAACAAATCCCATGCCGCCGCCTACGCCTTGGTGGCCTACCAAACCGCCTGGCTCAAAGCCCACTATCCGGCCGAATTCATGGCTGCCACCATGTCGAGCGAGTTGGACAACACCGACCAGCTCAAGCTGTTCTACGACGATGCCCGCGACAACGGCATCCGCTTCCTGCCGCCCGATGTCAACCATTCCGGCTACCATTTCCAGCCCGACGCCCAACACCGCATCCACTACGCCCTGGGCGCGATTAAGGGCACCGGCGAAGCCGCGGTAGAAGCCATTGTGGCCGCACGCGAAGAAGGCGGCGCATTCCAGAGCCTGTTCGACTTTTGCGAGCGCGTGAGCCGCCAGCACATCAACCGCCGCACCATCGAAGCCCTAGTGCGCGGCGGCGCGTTCGACAGCATCGAGCCCAACCGCGCCCGCCTGCTTGCCAACATCGACCTGGCCATGAGCAACGCCGAGCAGCAGGAAGAAAATGCCAACCAAGGCGGCCTGTTCGATATGGTGGAAGACGCGATTGCCCCCTTGGAAATGATCGACGTGCCCGCCTGGGGCGAAGCCGAGCTTCTGGCCGAAGAAAAACAGGCCATCGGCTTCTATTTTTCTGGCCACCCCTTCGGCCCGGCCGAAAAAGAAGTGCGCCAATTCGCCCCCACCCGCCTCTCCCAGCTCAAGCCCAACGACAACGTGCGCGTGGCCGGCTTCGCCACCGCCATCCGCAGCATGGTGGGCAAACGCGGCAAAATTGCCTTCATCACGCTGGAAGACACCGGCGGCAAAGCCGAAGTGATGATTAGCGGCGAAACGCTCGAGCAGCTTGGCCGCGACACTCTGCGCGCTGACCAAGTGTTGATTGCCGAATGCCGCATCAGCCGCGACGACTACGGCGGCGAAGACGGCCTGCGCATCATCGCCAACCGCGTTTACACCCTGCAGGAAGCCCGCAGCCACTACGCCCGCGCCCTCACCCTGCACCTCGCCCCACACCACGACATCCCCCGCCTGGCCGAACTGTTGCAACGAGGCGGCGAAGGCAAACGCGTCCCCCTGCGCCTGCACTACGCCAACGATAAAGCC
>CAUPYH010000080.1:0-8135 GCA_963515595.1 uncultured Eikenella sp.
GCGGCTTGTTGCTGTTCGTACATGGCTTCGAAGTTGATCGGCATCAATACCACGGGCGGGAAGCCGGCGCGGGTGATGCAGGAAGACACAGCTTCGCGGGCATAGGGATAGAGGATGTTCGGGCAGGCAATGCCGAGCAATACTTTCACGTCTTGCTCCGGAATGTTTGCCAAACGGAAAATACCGCTCTGCGCCACTTCGTTCAAGAACAATACTTTGCCATCAGGCAGCTTGGCGGTAACGGTTACGGTTACGGTTACTTCGTGGTGTTCTTCTTCCAGTTTCTTAGAATCGGTGTGTACTTGGATTTCCACGTTCGGAGCATCCTGGCTGAGGAATACTTCCGGTGCGTGCGGCACTTCCAAAGACAAATCTTTTACATACAGTCTTTCTACGTTGAAAATCGGTTGCTGTTGTTCTTGTTCGCTCATGGTTTACTCCTGAGAAAGGGGTGGAAAAATCAAAATGGAGATCTGGCGGATTGATCCGCTATAAACTGCATTAGGCTACCTGAAAATGCTTCGCTTTGCCAGCTTTTCCTTGTGGGATAAGGTATTCGGCAGCTTTCCCGTTGCATTTACCGATTATTGGGCAGGTTGAACGTTATCCAATCTATCGGCATCCTGCACAATCCGGCGCACCATGGCATCCATATCAGGCAGATAGCCGCCGGAACGGTGGCTGTTAATAATCACCACCACGGCCAGCCTGCATCCATTGGGCGGCAACCAGTAGCCGGCCAACGCACGCACGTCGCGCAGCGTACCTGTTTTCATACGCAGCGAGCGGCCTAGCTGACGGAAACGGCCACGCAGGGTACCGTCGGTACCGGCAATCGGCAGGGTGTGAATGAAAGTATCGCGGAAGGGGGAGCGGTAGGCCTGAAACAGCATGCTGCCGAGAAAACGGGCAGTAAGCCGTTCACGGCGGGAAAGGCCGGAGCCGTTTTCCAACACCAGCGCTTCGTCATCCAATCCGGCCGACACCAGCTGCCGCCGCACAGCGGCCTCGGCATTTTGTACGCTGTGTGGTCCGTTTGCTTGGTGGCCAAGCGTGAGAAAAACGCTACGGGCAATCAGATTGTTGGAATGCTTGTTCATATCGGTCAGCACTTCGCCTAACGGTTTGGAAAAGTGCGTGGCCAAGATACGGCTGTTGCTGGGGGCAGCTCCCCGGCCAAAGCCATAAAGGCCGCCCAAGCCCTGCGCAAGCCAATAGCCGCGAAAACTTTCTTCGGCAAAGCGTGGAGCATCGAACAAATTGATGAACATTTTCTCGCCCATACATGCAGCAGGCAGGCGGCCGCGGAACACCAGCATGCCGTTTTCCAATTTGGCAGAAACATGATTGGAAAGTTTGCCACAGCGGCCATCGGTTTCAGTAAGTTGGCTGAGGTCGGTTTGGATGCCGTAGAGTGGCGGATTGAGTAAAAAAGCAGGCTGCCCTGCTTCATTACGGGCGGCAGTAATCCAAAGGGCTTTATAGGCAATCATATGGGGATCGGGCGGCACAACGAAACTTTCATCTGCATCATTTTCAAAACCTTCTGCACTAGCAAGGCCACCCCAAACGCGCCGATCCAACACCACTTTGCCATTTAACGACATAATGCCCTGCCGCACCAGCTGCTGCTGCATATCCACCAGATCGGGCTGGTCGAAAGCAGGGTCACCGCTGCCCACCCAATATAAATCGCCTTGCAGTGCACCATTGGCTACCGTGCCACTGCTGCGCCACTGGGTTTGCCAACGGTAATCACCGCCTAATCCACGCAAGGCAGCGAAAGTGGTCACCAATTTCATGGTGGAGGCGGGATTCATAGAAACATCGGCTCGATGCGTAAGCAACACTTCGCCGCTGTCGAGGTCTTGCACATAAACCGCAGCCTCATCCGGCTGAATACGGCCGAAATCGATAGCAAAGGCTACCTGAAAACAAAAGAAGAGCGCGAATGCTAATAGCAGGTGAGAACAGTTTTGGCAGAGAAGTAGAAGTTTTTCCAACATAAGATTATTTTTAATAAAATATTTTCCAGCAGGCGAATTTTGCGCCATCCCGGCTATATAGGCAATGGAGGATGTGTTGGCAAGCGGCTATTTCTGCATTTCTCTCGCTACAAGTAGTACACACAAAAAACCGGACTTTATACAAAGTCCGGTTTTTTTCGTATTGAACGCTAACTCAGCTAGCGATTAACGAGCAGGCTGTTCAACCAGAGTGCGGATACGAACGTCTACGCGACGATCCGGCTCGATACATGCAATCAGAGCGCTACGTTTGCGAGCGGCAGAAACGCGACGACCCAAGTTGCGAACTTCTTGCTGACACTGTTCAGTCATCTTAGCTTGAGATTCGCCCAAGCCAACGGCAGAGATTTTCTCAGCCGGTACACCGCGACCAACCAAGTACTGGCTAACAGTGTTAGCACGGCGCTCAGACAGGGCCTGGTTGTATTTATCGCTACCCATGAAGTCAGTGTTACCTTCAACACGCACAGATTGTACGTTGCTGCCAGTCAGGCGCTGAGCCAGCTCATCCAAAGTGGTGCGAGCTTCAGGGCGCAGATTGAATTTGTCAAAACCAAACAGGAAGTTGGATGACAGAGATACCAGCTCTTCACTCACTTGCGGCTCGGCAGGAGGAGCATCAGGCTGACGGTCACCACACTCTACCAAGCCCAAGCGATCTACTTCAGCGTTCAGGAAGCTGTTTTCCCAGCATTCGTGAGCACCTTTAGGCTCATAGTTGGAGCGAACTACTTCGCGAGACTGCTGGCTGATGGTGTAGCCATATTTTTCGTTGTTAAAGCTGCTGTCCGCCATGGCGGCACCGGAAGCAACCAAGGCCAAGAACAAAGCGCCTAATTTAAGCTGTTTGGTCATGTTATTCCCTCATCAAAAAGTTTGTTATGCGCAGACTTGGCAAGCTTTGCAGCATGCCGGCCTTCACAAAAATCACCATATACGGACCGCCCAAATACTGCGGTAATCCAAATATATTCGGGGTACCACTATAAAAAACCGTGCCCGAACTGTCAATAAGGAATTGGTTACCCGCTGCACGGGCACCTCCGTTTCCTACGTGCCCAATCATGCCCAAAATTACCCTAACTGTCAGCAGGATAATGGCAAAAGAAAGGGATATTTCCCTATAAGTTGCTAAAAAACAACAAATCCTACCGCAAATTACCGGCATGCGGCAAAATAACGATGGCAGGCTATGCTACCATCCAGTCCTCGCTGGTTTCAGGCGAAGCTGGTGATTTCGACGGCACTTTGGCGGTTGGCCTGTCGCATAAATCCGACAAATATCACTTGGATGCATCATGAAACTGCAACAGCTGCGCTATTTTTTGGAAGTTTACCGCTGCAATCTGAATATTTCGGAGGCAGCGGAAATTTTGTTTACGTCCCAACCGGGCATTTCCAAGCAGATAAAGCTGTTGGAAGACGAGCTGGGCGTGCAGCTGTTTGTACGGCACGGCAAACGTATTGTGGCGGTTACGCCGCCGGGGCAGGCCGTGCTGGAAATTGCCGAGCGCATCTTCCGCGATGTGCAGAGCATTCGCAACATCGGCACCGAATTTGCCGAACAGGACAGCGGCCACTTAACCATTGCCACCACCTACACTCAGGCACGGCATGTACTGCCGCCTGTGGTGGCCGAATTTTTCCGGCAGTATCCGAAAGTAGGTTTGTCGCTAGTGCCGGCCGAGCCTTCGGCGGTAGATAGAATGGTGGCCGAAGGTTTGGCCGATTTCGCCATCAATTCGGAAGCGGATGCACGCCATTCCGAGCTGCGCCACATCAGCGCGCGGGCTTGGAACCGCTGCGTGCTGGTGCCGCAGGGACACGAATTGGCGGATAAAAACCGCATCAGCCCGGCAGACTTATCGTCCGTGCCGCTCATCGGCTACACCGAGGCCGGGCAAGATACGGCTTTACAGCAGGCCTTTTCCGGTAGCGGGCTGGCTTTACCGCAGGTGGTGCTTTCCAGTATGGATGCGGGCGTGATTAAAACCTATGTGCGTGCCGGTTTGGGCGTGGGGTTGCTAGCCGATGCTGCCTATGACCCGCAGCGTGATGCCGATTTGGTTTGCCTGCCGGCCGACCATCTGTTTAAGCCGTCGTTTACCTATATCGTGGTGCGGCAGGATGCCTATCTGCGCAACTATGCCTACGATTTCATGCAGCTCTATCTGCCCAGTCTCACCCGCAAACGCATCGAGCAGGCGCTATACGAACCCATCCGCGAAGACTTCTCGATTTAACGGTTGGCTGTTTCGCCCTAGCCTGGCGCCAGCCAGGTTGGAGTCGATGTTTTCAGGTAGCCTGCCGGCCATGCTGAAAGGCTACCTGAAACGGTGTCTTGGCAAAGCCAAAACACAAGCTTCACCAAACTTAAAACCGGATTCCTTTATAATCGCCCCGTCTTGTCACTATCGATTTGCCGATGGATACCCAGCCCACCGAACTCGTTTCCAGCCCCATCCCCCAGCCCGCCCCCGCTGCCCCGCCCGCCAAAAAACGCCCCGGCTTGCTGCGCCGCTGGTTTAAGCGCTTGGTGTGGAGCATCATCCTCTTCCTGCTGGGCTTCCACCTGCTGGTTTTCCTGCTCTTGGCCTATTGGAAAGGCCAGCCCGTGCACACCAGCGCCTTTATGCTGCGCCACAACCTCTCCACTTTCTCCCGTGTGCAGCAAACCTGGGTGGACGACAGCCAAATCGCCCGCGTAGTGAAACAAGCGGCCATCGCCAGCGAAGACGCCCAATTCAGCAACCACGACGGCTTCGACTGGAACGGCATCGAACACGCCATGCGCCGTAACCAGCGCAGCGGCACCATCCGCGCCGGCGGCTCCACCATCAGCCAGCAACTGGCTAAAAACCTGTTCCTGTTTGCCGAACGCTCTTACGTGCGCAAAGCCGAAGAAGCCGTGATTACCGTGATGATGGAAAGCATGTGGAGCAAAGAACGCATCCTCACCGTGTATCTGAACGTGGCCGAATTCGGCGAAGGCATCTACGGCATCGAAGCCGCCGCCCAGCATTATTACCACAAGCCGGCATCCCGCCTGCGCGCCGGTGAAGCCGCTTCCCTCATCGCCATGCTGCCCAACCCCAAATACTTCCAACAACACCGCAACGACCGCCGCCTGCGCAATAAAACCCGCATCATCCTGCGCCGCATGGGCAGCGCCGATTTGCCGCCAGATGAAGAGTAGTTTGGTATCTGTCAATTAAAGGCTACCTGAAAAACCCATTCCGTTTTTCAGGTAGCCTTTAAGCTGTGTAGCACGGCTTGTTGGGATGTTGCCGTGCCAAGCTGCCACAGTTTTCAGGTAGCCTGCCTTGGTAAATAGAGCAGTCGCTGTAAAGTGATGCAATTTGCTTTACAATCTCATCGCAGGTAAAGTGATTCGGTCTGCAAAGAATTGGCGGCGGCAATCCTGCCCGGCTGCCAGCAACTAAAAGGAGTGGCAAAATGTATCAACGGATTTTCGTTCCGATAGACGACAGCAAAACCTCTCTCTACGCCCTGGAACAGATCTGCCGGCTGGCCAAGGCAACCGATGCCGTATTGGTGGCCGTGCATGTGGTGGATTTAAGCGACCTCAAGCGCGAAGCCAACCGCCTGCCTAATTCCGAAGAGCTGTATGCGGCCGAAATGCAGGTGGCCGACCATGCCGAAGCCGTGATGAAACAGGCCGGCGTGAAATATGAAGTCTCCACCCTGGAAAACGACGGCATGCGTATTTCCGATGTGCTGATTAAAGAGGCCGTGCGCCAAGAGTGCGACCTCATCGCCATGGGCACCCACGGCTTCTCCGGCCTGCTGCACCTATTGATGGGCTCCGTGGCCGAAGGCGTGCTGCGCCAAGCCCCCATGCCCGTGCTGCTGTTCCGCCGCCCAGACAGCGAAGCCTAGCTTCAATATGTTTTCAGGTAGCCTCCTGCCCGTGCAGAAAGGCTACCTGAAAACGTCATCTAATACTCCACAACCTTAACCCAAATGGAAAACGTCCTATGGCAATCCCCGCTTACAACGAAGAGATGAAAAAATTCATCCACGGTCTGCTCAACCACCTGGTGCAGAGCAAAGGCTCCGACCTATTCATCACCGCCGGCTTCCCCCCGGCCATGAAGCTCGACGGCAAGCTCACCCCGATTACCGACAAACCGCTCACCGCCGACCACACCGCCCTCATCGCCCGCGCCCTGATGGACGATAAACAAGCTGAAGAATTCGACAACACCAAAGAATGCAACTTCGCCATCAGCTTGGCCGGCGTGTCCCGCTTCCGCATCAACGCCATGGTTCAGCGCGGCGCCGCCGCCCTCGTGTGCCGCGTGATCACCAGCCAGATTCCCAAGTTCGACAACATGAACCTGCCGCCGATTTTGAAACAAGTAGTGATGGAGAAACGCGGCCTCGTGATTTTTGTGGGCGGTACCGGCTCCGGCAAATCCACTTCCCTGGCCGCCATGATCGACTACCGCAACGAAAACAGCCACGGCCACATCATCACCATCGAAGACCCAATCGAATTCGTGCACCCGCACAAAAACTGCATCATCACCCAGCGCGAAGTGGGCGTGGACACCGAAAACTGGTTTGCCGCCCTCAAAAACACCCTGCGCCAAGCCCCCGACGTGATCCTCATCGGCGAAATCCGCGACCGCGAAACCATGGACTACGCCCTGGCCTTCGCCGAAACCGGCCACCTCTGCATGGCCACCCTGCACGCCAACAACTCCAACCAAGCGCTCGACCGCATCATCAACTTCTTCCCCGAAGAGCGCCGCACCCAGCTGTTGAACGACCTCTCGCTCAACCTCAAAGGCTTCATTTCCCAGCGCCTCGTGCCCAAGCCCGACGGTAAAGGCCGCGTGGCCGCCGTGGAAGTGCTGCTCAACTCCCCGCTGATTGCCGAGCTGATTTTGAACGGCGACATCCACGGCGTGAAAGAAATCATGGCCCGCTCCCGCGACTTGGGCATGCAAACCTTCGACCAATCCCTGTTCGACCTTTACGAAGCCGGCCACATTGCCTACGAAGACGCCCTGAAAAATGCCGACTCGGTGAATGATTTGCGCCTCAATATCCAGCTCAACAGCAAACGCGGCCGCGATAACGAAAAATCCGGCATCGACAGCCTCGCCATCGTCGGCATGGACGAAGCAGGCGAAGCCTAAGGCGGAAAAGGCTACCTGAATATTCAGGTAGCCTCATATACAGCCAGCACAAGAAAGGCAGGTAGCGGATACCTGCCTTTCTTAAAGTTGCCGATCAATAAAGAGAGAAACTAACGACTGCCTCCTCAAGCAACCCATCCCCCCTACCCTATTGATTATCATGGAAACGGCTTCCGAATCTATTCTTGGCATACTTTCAAACCAAATGAATACAATCCTTCTCAAAATATTGATTTCTATCTCGAGATTTCCGGCAAAACATATTGTGGAAGCACCTTCTATATCCACTCTATCCCTGGCATTATGGCGCGCCAAGGTAAGCTCGAACATCCCGCTTATGGCCGATATTTCTGGGCAAGCAACTTTATTTTGCTGCAAGAGCCAACCGTAGCTTGCTTAGTGGAGGCCATCGAACACATGATTTCAGACGGCAACCATGAGCTGGCTTTTTTAGAAGTGGAGCCGGATGTTTCTGAAGAGCCTAAGGCTACCTGAAAGCCCAAGTTTCAGCATTGTGAAAACGTTTCCCAACCCGCATAGAAAAGGCTACCTGAAATTTTTCAGGTAGCCTTTTCTAACCGTCAACCAAGCCTTTAAGAACGCGGCTTATCCAAGCCGTACACCTGCACCAAGGCCTCGGTGAGGTGGGCGGTTTGGTTGTCTACTTTGGAAAGTGCGCTGGTGGGAGCGTGCAGGAGTTTGTTGGTGAGCTGCACGGAAAGCCGCTCGAGCACTTCTTCGGCGGGCACGCCTTTGGCCAGCAGGCGGGTGGCGTTGTCGAGCACTTGTTGGCGGGCGCGTTCGCCCTCATCGCGCAGGGAGCGGATCAGCGGCACACTTTGGCGGCGGCGCTGCCAACTCATGAATTCGGCCACTTTGCTATCCACCATCTGCTCGGCTTCGGCGGCGGCGCGCTGCCGGGCGGCCTGGCCGCTGCTCA
>CAUPYH010000081.1:0-7986 GCA_963515595.1 uncultured Eikenella sp.
AAATATGCGCCCGAAAGCACGATTCATGTGAAAGAAGAAGGCGGCAAGCTGGTGTTTGCCTGATTTGAAGACTTGAATAGTTGAAACGGAAAGGCTACCTGAAAATGATTAAACCGATGTTTTCAGGTAGCCTTCTTTGCATCTTGCAGTAAATAGGCGATATGGAAGCTGCAAGAAGCTAAACCCCACGCAAAAAGGAAGCACTATGAATTTCAATAATCTGCTCAACCAAGTATTGGGTGCCGTGCAGCAAAGCGGCAACAAAGTGATGTCTGATAACAATCCGCTCAACTCGTTCGGTGGCGGGGCGTTAATCGGCGGGCTGGCTGCGATGCTGCTGAAAAAAGGCGGCACGAAATCATTGCTGAAGGCCGGCTCGGCCGCTGCTTTGGGGATGATGGCCTATCAGGCCTACCAAAACTGGCAGGGAGGCCGGCAAAACAGCACGAGCACGCTGGCAGCTTTGCCCGAAGCGGCTTTTGCAGCGCAGGGGCAGTTGGCTGAAGAGCGCAGCCGCGTGATTTTGCGCACCATGATTGCAGCCGCGGCTTCAGACGGCTTGATTGATGAAACGGAAAAACAGCTGATTGCCCAAGAGGGCAGTGCCGATGCCGAAGTGCGGCAGTGGCTGGCCAATGAATATGCCCGTCCGGCTTCTATTAACGAGCTGGCCGAGGCGGTGGGCGGCGATCAGGCGCTGGCTGCCGAAGCCTATTTGGCTGCCCGCGCGGTTTGCGGTGATTTGGTACGCGGTGAGATTGCCTTTTTGTCTCGGCTGTCGCAGGCTTTGGGGCTGGATGACGGTTTGGTGGAGCAGTTGGAGCGGCAGTTGGAGTTGGCGCAATAAAACACCAGCCGTTTGGTATAAGCAAAAGGCTACCTGAAAATTTTCAGGTAGCCTTTAATCCGTTCCGGATGAAGCATCACACCGCAGGCGGGGTTTCTTTGGCGGGTTCGGCGGCTTCATCTGCCGGGGCTGGAGCAGCCGGCTCGGCGGCAGGTGCGGTTTCTTTTTCCGGGCTGGCGGCTGGGGCGGGTTCGGCAGTATCGGCAGGGTTGAACACCGTGGCGTCGGCAGCGGCGTCGGCTTCGTCTAAGTCGTTTTGCAGGGGTACGGGCGCGTCGTGCGGTACGAGTTGTACGCGCTGTTCGGCGTTGCCGGCATGGGGTTCAGGGGCTTGCTCGGCCAGGTAGGAAAGGGTAACGCTTTGGCCGCTGCGCTGTTCGAGCTGGCTGCGATAGGCTTCGGGCGTCATCAACTCTTCGGCGCCACGGCTCAGCTGGGCGAATACATTTTGATAGCTACGGGTGAGCTCGTCCACTGCTTCGGCGGTATCGATAAAGTGGTGGTTTACGGCTTCGCGGTAGTCTTGCAGGGCTTTTTTGGCTTCTTCCAACTCGGCTTGCTGCTTGCTGTTGCCACGTTTGAACAGCAGGGTGATGAGCATGCCGATAAGGAAGCCGCCGAGGCCGGTGAGGATAAATTGGGTAATGAGGGGCAGGTTGTTCATGGGATTTTCCTTTGTGGTAGACGGGCGGTATTGCTATTGTATAGCAATTTAGGCGGTTTGTTGCCTTGTGTAAAGGCTACCTGAAAAGTTTGCTGCGTTAATGCAGCACCCGCTGCGGATTATCTGCGCTGCGGCCGGTTTCTTCTTCGGGCAGGCCTCGGTAGATATCGAATTCGATGCTGGCGCCCACGGCGTGGCAGAAGCTGATTACCCGGGGCGAAAAGCCGATGGCCGGGGTGGAGTCGCGCTCGTCGGTGCCCACGGTGAGCACAACCATCAAGTAGGCTTCAATCCGGTGGGCTTTGATTAATTCGGCAATTTTAGCTTGCACGGGCAGCAAGGCGGCGATGAGTTCGTCGGCGATTTCGTCCAATCGGAACACGTCGTCGCCGCGCAGCACGGGTGTGCCGTATTGCCAGCTTGAATGGCCTAATATCCTGCCGCCCATGCCTATGCTGCTGCCCTCATACACCGCGCGGGTAGGGGCAAGATTAAGGGCGGCGCTGACGGCATCGGGGTCGAAACCGTGGCCGGTGAGGGCGAAGTAGAGATAGCATTCGTTGAGGTTGGGGGCATCCATTGGCTTGTTTTCAGTAGATTAAATAGACGGTAAAGCGGATAAGGAGCAGGCTCATCAGCGCGGCGATGATGTCGTCCAGCATCACGCCGAAGCCGCCGCTTACTTGGCGGTCGAACCAGCGGATGGGCGGCGGTTTTACCGCATCAAAGAAGCGGAAGGCAGCGAAGGCGGCCAGCCACCACGCCCAAGTATTCGGCGTGAAGGCGAGCACCAGCAGCATGGCCACGATTTCGTCCCACACGATGCCGCCGTAGTCGTGCACGCCGAGGGCGGCTTCGGTTTGGTTGCAAATCCAGATGCCGACGGCAAACAAGGGCAGGCACAGCAGGGCGAGCAGCCAGCCGTCGATGCCCAGCGCCATCAGCGCGGCGGCGAGGGGAAGGGCGGGCAGGGTGCCGAAAGTGCCAGGGGCAACCGGGGCGAGGCCGCTGCCGAAGCCAAAGCCGAGCAAACAGGCAGGGCGGCGCAGCAGCCAGGCGAAAGTGGGGCGGAAGGCGGGTTTCTGTTTAGCCAAAGTGGTCGAATCCTAAATGGGAAAGATGCAGTTCGCTGCCGTTGGTGTGCAGCAGTTTCAGGTAGCCTGTGTCGTTGATGCAGCCGATGCGGGCCACGGGCGTGCAGCTGCTTTCGGCTGCGGCGAGCACGGCTTGGCGCGCTTGCGGCGGGGCGGTGAACAATAATTCGTAGTCGTCGCCGCCGGCGAGGGTGAGCTCGTATACGGTCTGCTCGGGCAGGCATTGGCGCAGGCCGGACGCGGTGGGCGCCAGGTCGGCGTATAGCTCCGCGCCCACATTAGAGGCGCGCAGGATGTGGCCGAGGTCTTGGGCCAGGCCGTCGGAAATATCTTGTGCCGCCGTGGCAACGGGCAGCAGGGCTTGGCCGAGGGATACGCGCGGAGTGGGGCGCAGGCGTGCAGCTTCGCATTCGGCAAACAGGTTTTCAGGTAGCCTGATGTTCTGCCAGATATGGTGCAGGGCGGCGGCGGCCAGACCGATTTGGCCGGACACCCAAATATCATCGCCGTTTTGCGCGCCGCTGCGATGCAGGCCAAAGCCTGCGGGCAGCTCGCCGGTGATGGCTACGTTGAAAACGAGATTGCCTTTGGTGGTGTCGCCTCCGATGAGGGTGATGCCGTATTGGCGCAGCATGGCAAAAAGGCTACCTGAAAATGCTTCCAGCCAGCCGGGATTGAGCTCGGGCAGGGCGGCGCTGAGCATCACCCAGCGCGGCCGCGCGCCCATGGCGGCCATATCGGAAATGTTCACGGCCAGGATTTTGTGCGCGAGGTCGGCAGGGGCAACATCGGGGAAGAAGTGGCGGCCGGCCAGCAGCATATCGCTGCTGAAGCATAAATCGTGGCCGGGGCGCGGGCGGACGATGGCGGCATCATCGCCGATGCCGAGCAGGAGTTCGGGATCGGCCGGCTGTTCGGCAGTGAGGTAGCGGCGGATGAAGTCGAATTCGCCGAGGGGCTTTGCGGTGGATTGGGGCATGGTGGGGTGTTTGGTTGTAGGGTGGAGGCTACCTGAAAGCGTCGGCTTCAATGAAGTTAAAGCGATTGAAGCGAGTGGAGCAAGTTGCTGTGAAGTTAAAAATTTTCAGGTAGCCTTGGGTTTAAGTTTTTGTGTTGCTGAAGCCGCAGTGTTTTGCTGTGCGGAACTCGGCTTGGGTTGGGGGGATGGTTGTTGATTTCGTTGAAGCCGAGTTTTAGTTTCGCAGAAACACAGCTTCCTTTAGCCTCTAATCGCGCACGTAGATGGTTTCTACGTCGTAATCGTCGTCATCCCAATCGTCTTCGTCATCGAGCTCGGCGGGGGGTAGGGTGTGGCTGAGGGCGGAGTCCATGCCGCATTCCCAGCGCAATACGGAGAGCAGATGGTGGATGTCTTCGGGCAGCGGGGCTTCGAATTGTACGGTTTCGCCGCTTTCGGGGTGGACGAAGCTGAGCCGGTAGGCGTGTAAGGCTTGGCGGGCAAGCTGGTGTACGGCTTCTTTTACGGCATCAGAGCAGGGGTGGCGCGGGTTGCCATACACGGGGTCGGCGGCAAGCGGATGTTTGGCTTCGCGCATGTGCACACGGATTTGGTGGGTGCGGCCGGTTTCGAGGGCGCATTCGATGTAGCTGTGGCTCTGGTAGCGTTCGAGCACTTTGATGTGGGTCACGGCTTTTTTGCCGCCGAAGCCGACCACGGCCATTTTGAGGCGGTTGTGCGGGTCGCGGCCGATGAGGGTGTCGATTTTGCCGTCGAACGGTACGATGCCGTCGGCCACGGCACGGTAGATGCGCTTCACGCTACGCTCTTGCAGCTGCTGCACGAGGCTGTTTTGCGCGGCCGGGGTTTTGGCCACCACCATCAGGCCGCTGGTGTCTTTGTCGAGGCGGTGCACGATGCCGGCACGGGGGATTTCGGCCAATGCCGGGCAGTGGGCCAGCAGGCCGTTGAGCAGGGTGCCGCTCCAGTTGCCGACGGCAGGGTGGACGACAAGGCCGGCAGGTTTGTTCAACACAATCACGCTGTCGTCTTCAAACACAATATCCAGCGGCATGGGCTCGGGCGTAAAGGCGGCGGTTTCGTGGCTGTGCTGGATGTGCACTTCCAAGGTTTCGCCGCCGATGAGCCTCTCTTTGGGGCGGGCAACTTGGCCGTTGAGCAACACGTTGCCGTCTTTAATCCAAGTGCTCAGGCGGCTGCGGGAATAATCGGGCAGCAGTTTGGCCAGCGCGGCATCGAGTCTTTGGCCGGCCAAATCGGTGGGCACGGTTAAATTTATACAATTTTCCGCGTCTGCCCCTGCCGAAAAGTCGAAATCATCGTTATAATCGGCGTCATTGTTGGTATAGGAAGAAATGTTCTGCATGAAAAAGATTCTTTTAGTTACCGGCCTGGCAGTGATGCTGTCGGCCTGCTCCAGCACTTCAACCACCGCTGTGAGCCAAGATGCCCAGATTACGCAGGATTGGTCGGTAGATAAGCTGTATGCCGAAGCGCACGATGAAATGGAGAGCCGCAATTATAGCCGTTCGGTGCGTTTATATGAAATTTTGCGGGCGCGTTTCCCCAACACCCGCCAAGCGGTGCAATCGCGGCTGGATACGGCTTATGTGTATTACAAAGACGAACAGCAGCCGCAGGCCTTGGCGCATGTGGAGCAGTTTTTGAAGCTGTATCCCAACCATCCGAACACCGATTACGCGCTGTATCTGAAGGGCTTGATTGTGCTCAATCAAGACAAATCCATCTTCAACAAACTGGCCTCGCAGGATTGGTCCGACCGCGACCCGAAAGCAAGCCGAGAAGCCTATCAGGTGTTTAACGAGCTCATCACCCGCTTCCCCGATAGCAAATACGCCAACGACGCGCGCGAAAAAATGACGCGCCTGGTGGATGCGCTGGGCGGCAACGAAATGGCCATCGCCCGCTACTACATGCAGCGCGGCGCATACTTGGCCGCCGCCAACCGCGCGCAGGGGATTGTGAGCCGTTATCAGAACACGCGCTATGTGGAAGAGGCGCTGGCGATTATGATGACCGCCTACACCCGTTTGGAAAAACCGGAGTTGAGCAGCGACACCCGCCGCGTGTTGGCGCAAAACTTCCCGCAAAGCCCCTATTTGCAGAAAGAATGGCAGCCAAACGATATTCCGTGGTGGCGCTATTGGAAGTAGTATAGAACTTGGAGGCTACCTGAAAGCGGTTTTTCAGGTAGCCTTTATCAGCTGGAACGTCTTACTTCAAAATAAGGATATAAACATGAAAAAATTATCCCCCATTTTCGCCGCCTGCCTGCTGGGCTTCTGCACCGTAGCCAGCGCCACCACCTATGAATGCACCGACCGCCAAGGCCGCCGCACCTACACCGCCAGCCCCGGCCCCAACTGCCGCGCCGTCAATCTCGGCCGTATGACCACCTATCCCGCTCCCGTGAGCACCGCGCCCAGCTATCCGAGCTACAGCAGCCCCGCTACCCCTGAGCCTGCCGCCCCCGCTGCCCAACCTGCCGTTAGCGAAAGCCAGCGCCAAGCTGCCAACGAACGCCTGCGCCAAGCCCAGCAGAATCTGGAAGAAGGCCGCAAAGTGCGCTACGGCAACGAGCGCAACTACGCCCGCTATCTAGAACGCATCGGCAAGCTGGAAGAAGAAGTGAACAAAGCCCAGCAGGAAGTGAACAACCTGAATAAATAATCCGGTTGTGCTTTAATTTCTTGCAGTAATGTTTTCAGGTAGCCTTTGGTGTGATGCAGGCTACCTGAAAAACGAATCAACCCAATTCCCCGTTTAACATCCCAACCGATTTAACTTCGTTGCCGCTTACGCTTTCAGGTAACCCTTATGCCCGCCATCCCCACGCACTACCGCAACCTGCGCGTGTCCGAAACCGCTTCGGATAAGGAGATACGAGAGGCCTACCTCCGCCTGTCGAAACGCTATCATCCCGATTTCAATCCCGACAACCCCGAAGCCCTGCGCATCATGAAAATGGTAAACAAGGCCTACGCCGTGTTGTCCGACCCCGAACAGCGCAAACGGCACGATGCCTGGATTGCCGCCCAGCGCCAAGCCAAAGCCACCAATCCCTTGCTGCAGCAGGCCGCCGCACGGCAGCAGGCCAAGCTGATGCCGTGGGGGCAGAAGCTGAAAGCGCAGTGGCAGCGGCTGCGTGCGAATAAAGCATTTTGGCTGGTGTTCGGCACCGGCCTGTTGCTCGGGCTGCTGGTGTTGCAGCTTTGGTGGTGGCTGGATAAAACCTCGGCTGCGCCGCAAGAGACGCCTTCCGCCGTGAAGCAGCTGGCCGCCCAGGGCAGCGCCTACCAACGCCCGGCCAAAGCCCCCAACGGCAACATCTGGCCGTATTTTTCCGACTATATCTCCGGCTACCCCGTGGCCGCGCAAAACGGCATGTCTATCGCCAGCATCGCCAACCACGGCGCCGACCGCATGGTGGAGCTGCAAATGCAGCAAGACGGCAGCTGGCAAAACATCCGCACCTTCTACATGCCCGAGAAGGGGTTCTTCACCCTCTACGAGCTCGGTGCCGGCCAATACCGCCTGCTCTATCTTGATTTAGACAGCGGCCGTCACACCCAAACCGATGTTTGGCAAATAGAAAAACAAGACGATGCGCCGGTATACCCCGATGCCAGCATCACCCTCCCGCCCACACAGCAAGGATAATCATGAGTGCCTCTCCCGCCGCCAAATACACAGAAGAAACCGTACTTTGGGTAAAACGCCACACGCCCAAACTGATGAGTTTCGCCATCAGCCGCCCCGAAGGATACCGCTTTGCCGCCGGCCAATTTTCCCGCCTCGGCTTCCCCGAAGGCAGCGGCTTCATCTGGCGCGCCTATTCCGTGGTTTCCGCCGAATACGACGACACCCTCGAATACTTCGCCGTGCTCATCGAAGGCGGCCCCATGTCGGCCCGGTTCGAACAAATGGAAGCCGGCAGCACCATCCTGCTCGACAAAACCGCCACCGGCTTCCTGCTGCCCGAACGCTTCCCCGACGGCAGCGACCTCATCATGCTCAGCACCGGCTCCGGCATCGCCCCCTTCCTCTCCATTTTGCAGCAGCCGCAGATTTGGCAGCGCTTCGACCATCTCGCCCTGGCGCATTCCGTTTCCCATGCCAACGAAGCCGTGTTCAACCAGCGTATCCGCGATTTGGCCGAACACCCATTAGTGGGCGAATATTACGGCAAACTGCGCTTCGTCCCCGTGCTTACCCGCGAGCAGCAGCCCGGCAGCCTCAGCCAGCGCCTGCCGCAGCTGTTGGAAAACGGCAGCCTCAGCCAGGCCTTCGGCCTGCCGTTCAGCACCGGGCGCAGCCGCTTCATGCTGTGCGGCAACCCCGCCATGGTGAAAGACACCTTCCAAGCCCTGCTCAAGCTCGG
>CAUPYH010000082.1:0-7789 GCA_963515595.1 uncultured Eikenella sp.
CATGTTCATGTTTCAGTATTCTCCTGGAAATACTGTAAACAACGATACTGGTTTCCACATATAAACAACCCTGACAAAGCAAGCCTGCCGCGCATACGGCTTGACTTGCATCATAAAAAGAATTTTACTCATCAATAACTTGCATAAAATGTTGGAAAAAGCCGCGCCAAACGGCTACAATTCGCCACCTTTCTCAGTTTTTGGCCGCCCTGTGCGGGAAGCATTCCGCCAAGGGAAGGCTACCTGAAAAAGTTTGAACAAAAATAATCGGAGTAAAAAACTATGGCAAATAAAGGACAAATGTTACAAGATCCTTTTCTAAACGCACTGCGCAAAGAACATGTGCCGGTATCCATTTATTTGGTGAACGGTATCAAACTACAAGGACAGGTAGAGTCGTTTGACCAATATGTGGTGTTGCTGCGCAACACCTCGGTAACGCAAATGGTGTACAAACACGCGATTTCCACCATTGTTCCGGCACGCGCCGTGAGCCTGCAGCCGCCCGCCGAGCAGAAACCTGCCGCCGACGCTGAGCAATAAACAGGCATCCCCAGCGCACTGGCTGTTGCTTACAGGCAGTGCGTTTTACTTATTCATACGCCGCCCGCATCCATTGCCTGTACGGGCGGTTTGAAAGAATCCAACCATGTCCCAAACCATTGCACTCATCGGCGCCATGCCGCCGGAAATCTCCCTGCTTCAAGAGAGCCTGCAAAACCTGCGCAGCGAACACCTGGCCGATTTCGATATCTATTGCGGCGAATACGCCGGTAAGAACGTTGTGTTGGCCTTAAGCGGTATCGGCAAAGTGAACGCCGCACTCAGCACCGCCCTGGTGCTGCAACAGCACCGCCCCGATTTCGTCATCAATACCGGCAGCGCAGGCGGACTGGGCAGTGAGCTGAAAGTGGGCGACGTGGTAATCGGCACGCAAACCGCGCACCACGATGTGGACGTTACCGCCTTTGGCTACGCCATCGGCCATGTGCCGCGTATGCCCGCGCGTTTCGAATCCGACCCCGCCCTGTGCGCCGCCGCTGAAAAAGCCGCCGCCGCATTTGAACACGCCGCCGTGCACCGCGGCTTAATCGTGAGCGGCGACCAATTCGTGCACAGCAGCGAAACCGTGGCCGAAGTGCGCCGCCATTTCCCCGACGCGCAGGCAGTGGAAATGGAAGCCGCCGCCATCGCCCAAAGCTGCCACCGCTTCGGCGTGCCGTTTGTGGTGGTTCGCGCCATTTCCGACCTCGCCGACGAAGAAGCCGACACCAGCTTTGAAACCTTTTTGAAAACCGCCTCCGTGCATTCGGCCAAAATGGTGTTGCAGCTGATTGAAGCGCTTTAAGGCTACCTGAAAAATTAAACCAGCATAAAAACAAACGGCTACCCGTTTAGTACAGCGCGGCCATGCCGCCCGCCTGCCGCCAAGAGGCTACCTGAAAATGCACCCGTCTTATAGCCAGCCCGCCCTGATTGCCATCGGCGCCGCTCTCGGCGCCTTGTTGCGCTGGCAGCTGGGTTTGCGTTTCAATCCGCTGTTTGCCCAATTCGCCTTTGGCACCTGGCTGGCTAACCTGCTCGGTTGCCTGCTGGCCGGCACGGTATTGGGCTTGCTGTTGGCCGGCAAACCACTTTCCCAGCCGCTGCAAAACGCACTGGCAGTGGGCTTCCTCGGCAGCCTCACCACATTTTCCGCACTCTCCGGCGAAGTGTCCGACCGCCTGCTGGATAAAGACTGGCTGCATGCCGGCCTGATTCTGGCGCTGCACACCATATGCGGCATCGCCGCCACCCTGCTGGCCGCTGGCGCCGTGCAGCGCTTAATCCGAAGCTAAATTACAGATTTTTATTGTTTATCTACCGAAACTGAAAACATCATGAACTTATCCCAACTCCTCAACCGCGAAGCCGAAAAAGCCTTTGCCGCTGCCGGTATCGAAGGCGCGCCGGTAGTGTTGCAACCGGCCAAAAACCCCGAATTCGGCGATTTTCAAATCAACGGTGTGATGGGCGCAGCCAAGCAGCGCAAGCAAAACCCGCGCGAGCTGGCGCAGAAAGTGGCCGACGCGCTGGGCGGCAACGAGCTGATTGCCTCCGTCGAAGTGGCCGGCCCCGGTTTCATCAACTTGCGACTGAATCCGCAATTTTTGGCCAAACAAGTGCACGCCGCCCTGCAAAGCAGCCGCCTCGGCGTGGCGCAGGCCGCCGCACCGCAAACCATCGTCATCGACTACTCCTCGCCCAACCTGGCTAAAGAAATGCACGTCGGTCACCTGCGTTCCAGCATCATCGGCGACAGCTTAAACCGCGTCCATTCCTTCCTCGGCCACCGCGTCATCGCGCAAAACCATGTGGGCGACTGGGGCACCCAATTCGGCATGTTGGTGGCCTATTTGGTGGAGCAGCAGACGCAAAACGAACATTTCGAACTGGCCGACTTGGAGCAGTTCTACCGCAACGCCAAAGTGCGTTTCGACGAAGACCCGGCCTTTGCCGACACCGCGCGCGAATACGTGGTGAAACTGCAAAGCGGCGACGAAGCCGTGCTCGCCCTGTGGCGGCAGTTTGTGGCCATGTCGCTCAAACACGCGCAAAACGTATACAACCGGCTCGGCGTGCTGCTCAAACCCGAAGACGTGCGCGGCGAGTCTTCCTACAATGCCGACTTGCAGCCCGTGGTAGACGAACTCTTGGCCAGCGGCTTAGCCGTGGACGACGGCGGCACCAAAGTAGTCTTCCTCGACGAATTCAAAAACAAAGAAGGCGACCCTGCCGCCTTCATCATCCAGAAACAAGGCGGCGGCTTCCTCTACGCCACCACCGATTTGGCCTGCATCCGCTACCGCGTGCGCGAACTCAAAGCCGACCACATCATCTATGTAGTGGACACCCGCCAAAGCCTGCATTTTGCCCAGCTTTTCGCCGCCTCGCGCAAAGCCGGCTGGCTACCTGAAAACGTGAAAGCCGAATTCATCGGCTTCGGCACCATGATGGGCAAAGACGGCAAACCCTTCAAAACCCGCAGCGGCGACACCGTGAAGCTGGTTGAACTGCTCGATGAAGCCGTAGAGCGCGCCACCGCCCTGGTGAAAGAGAAAAACCCTGAGCTGGACGATGCCACCGCCGCCCAAATCGGCCGTAGCGTGGGCATCGGCGCCGTCAAATACGCCGATTTGAGCAAAAACCGCACCAGCGACTACATCTTCGATTGGGACAACATGCTCTCCTTCGAAGGCAACACCGCCCCCTATTTGCAATACGCCTACACCCGCGTGCAAAGCGTGTTGAAAAAAGCCGGCGAATGGAGCCGAACCGAACAACCTGTATTCACCGAACCCCTAGAATGCCAGCTTGCCGCCGAGCTTTTGAAGTTTGAAGACGTGCTGCAAACCGTGGCCGACAGTTCCTACCCGCACTATCTCGCCGCCTACCTCTACCAAGTGGCCAGCCTGTTCTCCCGCTTCTACGAAGCCTGCCCCATCCTCAAAGCCGAGGGCAGCGTCCGCAACACCCGCCTGCAGCTGGCGGCCCTCACCGGCCAGACCCTGCAAACCGGCCTCAGTCTCTTGGGTATCGACACGCTAGAAGTGATGTAAGCCTTTATCGCTGCATAATAAACAGGCTACCTGAAATTTTTCAGGTAGCCTATTCTTTTGTTTTGCACCCATTTATTTTCAGGTAGCCTTCCCCCTGACGGGATATAGCATACTTACACGTTGTTGGCTTACCGCACGGCATCTGAAAAGGCTATCTGAAAATTCAGCCAACCTTCTGCCACTGGCTTCCCCCCAAATGCTTGCTATACAATGCCATCTTCGCGCAGCGTTTCGCACACATCATGGAACAACTCGAATTTTTCAGCATTCCCAGCCCCTGTATCGGCGTTTGCCAGGCCAATAGCAAGGGCTATTGCAAAGGCTGTTTGCGCAGCCGTGAGGAGCGGCTGTATTGGCTGAAGCTGACGGATACGCAGAAGCAGAACGTGCTGCGCCTGTGCCGTTTGCGCAAGCGCAAGCTGTTGCAGTTGGCGGCTGAGCAGCAGGCCGTTTCTATTAAACTGCCGGAGCAGATGGATTTCGATTTCTTCTAAGCATCCTGCTCATTCTTCTTTCTCTTTTATCATTAAACATCAATCATGTTGGTTTTATCTGCTTTATCTTTTCTTCCTGCCTCTTGGACATGGCAGTTTCTCGCCTTGGCGGTTTTGTGCAGCGTGGCGGTTTCGGTGCTGCTGAAAATCGCGCGCAAACAAGGGGTTCACATTGAGCATGCGATTGCGGTGAACTATATTGTGGCCACGGCCTGCTGCTGGTTTTTGCTTGCGCCGCCGCTGGATAGCCTGCGTGGGGTGGATATTGGTGGCTTGTGGCCGTTTTTGGCTTTGGGCGTGCTGTTGCCGAGCATTTTTGTGGTGATGGCGCGGGCGGTGGAACAGGCGGGGATTGTACGCTCGGATGCAGCGCAGCGGCTGTCGCTGGTATTGCCGGTGTTGGCGGCTTTCCTGTTGTTTGGCGAACGGCTGAACAGCAATAAAATCGTGAGTATCGTGCTGGCCTTCAGTGCACTGGCGGCTTTGCTCTATAAGCCTGGCAAGGGCAAGCAGGATGGCGGGATGTTTTGGCTGGCGGGAGTATGGCTGGGCTTTGGGGTGATTGATATTCTGTTTAAGCAGTTATCCAAAACCGGGCAGGCGCTGTCGTTGAATCTGTTTGTGGCCTTCGCGCTGGCTTGCGTGCTGATGTGGGGTTATGTTTGGCGGCAGGGCAAACCGCTCAAGGCGGCGGATTTTGCCGGTGGGCTGCTGCTTGGATTGTTGAATTTCGGCAATATTCTGTTTTATATCAAGGCACACCATGCGTTTTCCGGCGACCCGACCTTGGTATTTGCCGGCATGAACTTGGGCGTGATTGTGTTGGGTACACTCACCGGCGCGCTGGCGTTCAAGGAGAAGATTTCGGCCGTGAACCAAGCCGGCATTGTGCTGGCACTTGCAGCGATTTACAGCCTGTTTTATCTGGATTGGCTGCTGGCAAAGCTGGGCATGGCGATATAAGTTTCAGGTAGCCTTTCGGCATCAATCAAGGCTACCTGAAAAACAATCCGGCTGTTTGGCTATGCGAATACAAAGGCTACCTGAAACTTTCAGGTAGCCTCTTGCTTTACCCGCGCCGCAAATATTCTGCCAGCGGCTTGGGCAAACCGTATTCCGCTGCATTAGCCCACAGGCTGCCGTGTGCCACAGCGGCCGCCACGCCGTTTGCCTGCAACGGCGTAATCTGCAACAGGCGGTGCGTGAGGCGGTGGCTCACTAAATCTCCTTCGGCCAAATCTTCCGCCGCCACGCCGAAAGCGGCTGCGCGCTCATACAAATCATCCAGCCGCTCAAAGCAGGGCACGCAGTAGAGCCCGCCCCAAATGCCGCCGGACGGGCGTTTTTCCAGCAGCACCCGACCCTGCTTGTCGCGCAACACCAACCAATACAGCGCCACTTCCTTCACCGCCACCGCGGTTTTCTTGCGCGGCAGCTCGGCAATCCGCCCTTGCTGTTTGGCCAGGCAGATTTCTGCCATCGGGCAGGCATCGCAATTCGGTTTACTGCGTTTGCACACCAGCGCGCCCAAGTCCATCAGCCCCTGCGTGTAGGGGGTCATTTCCTCGGCTGCAGGCAGCAGGCTTTCGGCCAAATCCCACAAAACGGTTTCGAATTTTTTGTCGCCGATTGCCCCGTCTTGCGCAAACACGCGGCACAAAACGCGCTTCACGTTGCCGTCTAAAATCGCCTCGCGCCGGCCGAAGGCAAAGGCGGCAATCGCCGCCGCCGTGCTGCGCCCCACGCCCTTGAGCGTTTCAAGGTCTTGGCGCGTATCGGGAAAGCGGCCGCCGAAATCGCGCACCACCTGTTTGGCCGCCGCATGCAGATTGCGGGCGCGGCTGTAGTAGCCCAACCCGGCCCACAGCGCGAGCACGTCGTCTTCATCCGCCGCGGCCAGCGCGGCCACGTTTGGAAACGCCGCCAGAAAACGCGGGTAGTATTCCAACACGGTGGCCACCTGCGTTTGCTGCAGCATAATCTCCGAAAGCCACACCGCATAAGGCTCGCGCACCTGCCAAGGCAGGCCGTGCCGCCCGTGTTGCTTTTGCCAGCGCACCAGTCGGGTGGAGAAATCTGTGTTCATATAAAAGGCTACCTGAAACCGAAAATCCCGTATTGTATAGCGGATTAAAATGGCAATGATACTGCCCAAGCTGCCGCCGGATGCTTTTCAGGTAGCCTTCCGCCGCAATCTGTCCGTTTCCCGCTATAATCGCAGCTCAAACCAACCCCGATTGCCAGTCATGACCATCCATACCCTTTTCGCCACCTGCCCGCGCGGCCTCGAAACCATCCTCGCCCAAGAGCTGGCCGCCCAAGGCTGCACCCATATCGCCCCCACCGACGGCGGCGTATCCTGCCAAGGCAGCCTCGAAGCCGCCTACCGCGCCAATCTCCATTCCCGTACCGCCAGCCGTATCCTGCTGCAACTGGCCAAACAGCCCTACCGCAGCGAAGACGACATTTACCGTGCCGCCAAAGGCATTCGTTGGGAAGACTGGTTTCATGCCGGGCAAACCTTCAAAATCAAGGTGGAAGGCAAACGCGCCCGCGTGAAAAGCCTCGACTTTACCGCCCTCAAAATCAAAGACGGCCTGTGCGACCGCTTCCGCAGCAGCCAAGGACAACGCCCCAGCGTAGACAAAGCCAATCCGCACATCCGCATCCACGCCTTCATCAGCGAACAGCACGCTGCCTTCTTTATCGACACCAGCGGCGAAGCCCTGTTCAAACGCGGCTACCGCCAAGACACCGGCGCCGCCCCCTTGCGCGAAAACCTTGCCGCCGGCCTGCTCCTGCTCGCCGGCTACAACGGCAGCCAGCCCTTCCAAGACCCCTTCTGCGGCAGCGGCACCCTCCCCATCGAAGCCGCCCTCATCGCCACTCGGCGCGCGCCCGGCCTCGACCGCCGCTTCGGTTTCGAGCAGCTGGATAACTTCGATGCCGGCCTCTGGCAGCGCCTGCGCCAAGAAGCCCAAGCCGCCGTATTGCCGCAAGCCCCGGCCCCCATCACCGGCAGCGACACCGACCGCCGCCTCATCCAAACCGCCGCCATCAACGCCCGCGAATCCCAAGTGGACGGGCACATCGTTTTCCAGGTAGCCGACGTGCGCGACACCCGCCCCAACGGCGAAAACGGCATCCTCCTCGCCAACCCGCCCTAT
Source organism: uncultured Eikenella sp. (assembly GCA_963515595.1). Taxonomy (GTDB): domain Bacteria; phylum Pseudomonadota; class Gammaproteobacteria; order Burkholderiales; family Neisseriaceae; genus Eikenella. The sequence goes on from CAUPYH010000082.1 coordinate 7,261, forward strand.
GGCGTACGCCTCGAAGAAATCCAAACCTTGCACGCCCTCTACCCCCAGCTCGGCTCCTGGCTCAAACAGTACTACCCCGGCTGGCTCTGCGGCTTGCTCACCGCCGACCGCGACATGCCCAAACTCATGCGCCTGTCCCCCAAACGCAAAATCCCCCTCTACAACGGCAACCTCGACTGCCGCCTGTTCCTGCTCGACATGGTGCGCGGCTCCCACCGCACGCCCAAGGCGGAATAGCCGCGTTAAACAAAAGGGCTACCTGAAACCGTTTACCTGTTTCAGGTAGCCCTCTAACCCAAACGTAGCCTGCTCCTGCCCTACCCCATCTTTATAGTGAATTAACAAAAACCAGTACAGCCGTTGGCTCGCCTTGTCGTACTATTTGTACTGTCTGCGGTTCGCCGCCTTGTCCTGATTTAAATTTAATCCACTATATATTTTTAGGCAGCCACAGCCCGCACACCTGAAACCCAATGAGATAAATATAAGGGGTCTGTGAGATAAATGGGATTAAGTTGGATGAGGATGG
>CAUPYH010000083.1:0-7522 GCA_963515595.1 uncultured Eikenella sp.
AGGGCAAAGGCAGTAAGCAATAGTGCGGATGAAGACGAAAATTTCATAATACAACTCCTAATTGTGCGGTTGCAGGCAACCGTTTGTTATAAAGGGCAGAGTTTGTCGTGGACTGGATTTTACGTCGGAATGTAAAACAGTGTAAATATAACATAAAAAATGTATGGCTAAAGCATTATTGAAATAATGAAGACGTTTTCAGGTAGCCTTTCCGCGAAGGAAGGCTACCTGAAAATATTGGGGCGGGTTATTCGGCGAGCAGTTGGTCGGCTAGGCGGTACACTTCGGCGAAGTCGGGCTCGCCTACATAGGTTTTGGCGATGTGGCCGTTTTTGTCCACTAGAAAAGAGGTGGGGGCGGCGATGACTTGGTAGGCCTGCTGGGTTCGGCCTTGTGCGTCGTGGAGCACGGTGAAGGGCAGGTGGTGTGTTTGGGCGTAGGTTTGCACTACGGGCAGGGGGTCGCTCGGCACGGAGATGGAAACGGCGATGATTTGGAAGTTTTTGCCTTGGTAGTCTTGGTGCATCCGGATGAGTTTGGGCATTTCGGTTACGCAGCCGGGGCAGGAGGGAAACCAGAAGTTGATGAGGGTAACCTTGCCTTGCAGGGCGGTTTGATCCACATTTTGGCCTTGCAGGTTTTGCAGGGCGAAGGCGGGGGCGCTTTGGCGTTTGGGGGCGAACAGGATGTAGCCGGCGGCGGCGAGCACGGCCAGCAGGAGGAGGGCGCCGAGGTATTTTTTCATGGAGCGGGTTCTGCGGGGTTGGATGGGATATGGGCGGCGATGGCTTGCTGCAGTTCTGCGGGGAAGCGGATGGCGCGGCCGGTGGTTTGGTCGATGAGCATGAAGCTGACGCGGGCTTCGGCGAGGATGCGCGGGCTGCCGGTTTTGCGGATGGTTTGACTGATCACGGCTTGGCGCGCGTCAGCCTGGGCAAAGGCGGTTTCGATATCGAGTCGGTCGCCGAGGAGGGCGGCGCGGCGGTAGTGGATGTCGATGTGGACGATGGCCATGCCGTAGCGGCTATTGCGGAAGAATTCGGCCAGCCCGTTGTGGTCGAAATAGTCCCAGCGGGCTTCTTCGAGGAATTCGAGATAGCGGGCGTTGTTTACGTGGCGGTATACGTCGAGGTGGTAGCCGCGTACAGTAAGGTGGGTGTGGTGTGGCATGGCAGGGATGGAAATGGCCGGCGTGCAGGCTGCCGGCCGTTGGTTTTACAGGGGTTGGAAGGGTTCGCGCTCTACTTCGCGGGCGGACAAATCACAGAGGATGGGGGAGAGTTGGATATCGAACCATTCGGCAAAGATGTCGGGGTGCAAATCGGGCCATTGGCTTTCGTCTTCGCACCAGTCGGCCAGCTCGGCGGCGAAGATGGTGTCGATTTGGGATTTGATTTCTGCCCACACTTCTTCGCCGTCATCGCAGGGGTTGGTGAGGTAGGCGTTGGCGTTGTTTTGCAGATCTTCGAGGGTAAGGTCGTCGAGCTCGGCGCCGGGCAGGGTGGTAAGCCAGTTCCAAAACGGCTGTAGCGGCACCAGCCGGAATACGCTGCGGTTGATTTCGTACATGATGCGCTCCTTTGATGAGGCGTTGGGGGAAAAGGGTTGCAGGTAGCCTTTGTTTTTCAGGTAGCCTTTGCTGCTTGTGGAAAGGCTACCTGAAAATCTGAAGGGTGGCAATTTTAGCGACTAAATGATTTCTTCGTGGATAGTATTGGGGGCCGGGCGACCGCCGTTTGTGTTGTCTGCTGGAGTATTGGCAGCTGGGGTGGCTGAGTTTGCTGCGGGCTCGGCAGACGGTTGCGCGGTGTTGTCTGGTTCAGCGGCGGGTTGCTCGGCAGTAGCTGTGGCTTCGCTGCCGGTGTTGCCGCTATCTTCTTCAAAGCTGGGCACGTAGTCGTCTTCGCTGCCGGGCAGGGTGGTGCCGGTTTGTTTGGCACGGGCGGCCATGTAGGCATCGCGGATGAAGGTGTAGCGGTCGAGCGCAACTTGGTTCACGCCGTCGGTGAGGTCGAGCAGGTTGGCGCGGGTGTCGAGGGTTTTCACGCCGGTGGCGGCCCAGTAGCCGGCGCCGCCGAAGGCGAGTTTTTCGGGGGAATAAACGCTGGTGATGGTGTTGCCCAGTGCATCGCGCACGGTGCTGGGGCCGAGCAGGGGATAGACGAAGTAGTTGCTGTTTTTCCAGCCCCAGCTGGCGAAGGTGTCGCCGAGGGTGTTTTTGTTGTTGGGCATTTGGGCTTCGCTGGCGATGTCGATGAGGCCGCCGAAGCCGAAGGTGGTGTTGATGCCCACGCGCACCAGGTCGCTACCGGCTTTGGAAATGTTGAGTCGCAATAGGTTGCTGCCCACGCTCACGATGTCGCGCAGGTTATTGAAAAAGTTTCCGATGCCGCTGCGCACGGGGCGGGGGGTAACGGCGCGGTAGCCGCGTGCCACGGGAGAAAGGAAGTGGCGGTCGATGCGGTCGTTTACGCCAAACATGAAGCGGTTGTAGTCTTCATAGGGGTCGTAGGCGACGCCTTCGGCCAAGGCATTGCCGGACAGGCCGATGGTGAGCAGGGTAAGGGTGAGCAGTTTTTTCATGATGTTATCCAGCCGCCTACTTCATACAGTTCGGCCAAAGCGGCCACGCCGGCGGGCAGGCCGCGGAACACCCAAGCAGCTTCGGGGCGGCTGCGTTTGGCGGTAGCCATAAGGGAAATGCAGACGGAATCGGCTTGGCTTACGCCGGAGAAATCGATTGCGGGGGCGAGGCTGTTTTTCAGGTAGCCCAGCTGTTGGCAATAGGCGTGAAACAGCGGGGCGGTTACCGTGGCAACGGTCACTTCCCCACTGAGGTACACGGTTTCATCGCGGCATTCGCTGTGCATGGATTCAGCTGCCGTTTTTGCTGCGCAGCTCTTGAATCAGACCGTCGATGCCTTTTTGCGCGATGGTGTTGTTGAACTGGCTGCGGTACACGGTTACCAGGCTGGCGCCTTCTACGGCCACGTTATAAACGCGATATTTGCCGCCGCTTTGGTACATGGTGTAATCCATGGTTACCGGTTTGCCGCCGGCGGGAGTAATGTCGGCGGTAACGATAATGCTGTTGCCGCGCTGAACCGCGTTCTCGCGGATAACCACGTTGGCGTTGCGGTATTGCAGCATAGTGCCGGAGTAGGTGCGGATGAGCAGGGTTTTAAACTGCTCGGTAAGCGCGGTTTTCTGCGCCGGGGTGGCGTTGCGCCAGTTGGCGCCCACAGCCAACTCGGTCATGCGGGTAAAGTCGAAATAGGGGATGGCATAGTTTTCGGCCTGACGGCGAACTTGCACATCGTTGTTGTTTTTGGCGTTTTGCAAGATATTCAGCACTTGGGTGCTGTTCTGCTTGAGTTGCGCCACGGCCTGCTGCGGCGTAGCGAAGGCCAGACCGATGCTCATGATGCCAATGCTCAGGGCGGCTGTGAGTGCGGATTTTTTCATTGATGTTTTCCTTTCCCAGTGAAAAATGAAAATGTTGTAGTGTGTTTATTGTGTTGCGCCGTTTTTTTCTACGGTGTTGGTCATAAATTTGCCGATTAACTGCTCCAGCACCAAAGCGGAGCTGGTAATTTCAATGGTGTCGCCGTTTTTCAGCTCGGTTTCCTCCGCGCCCTGCTGCAGGCCGATGTATTGCTCGCCCAATAGGCCGGAAGTGAGAATTTCGGCGGAAACGTCGGTGCTGAAACGGTATTGGCTGTCGATATTCAGGCTTACATTGGCTCGGTAGGTTTTCGGGTCGAGCTGGATGGAGGATACCCTGCCCACCACCACGCCGGAAGCTTTTACCGGGGCTTTTACTTTCAAGCCGCCGATGTCGGTAAAGCTGGCGGAAACAGTGTAGGACGACTGGCGGGAAACCGTTTGTCCGCCGGCTACGCGCAGTGATAAAAATACCACAGCGGCAATGCCCAAGGCCACAAAAACGCCGACCCAAAGTTCTAAAGTGCTTCTTTTCATAATCCGGTTATCCGATAAACATGATGGCGGTTAAAACAAAATCCAAGGCCAAAACAGTGAGCGCGCTACTCACCACGGTGCGGGTGCTGGCACGCAGGATGCCTTCCGGCGTGCTGCGGCAGTGGAAGCCTTGATACACGGCAATCAGAGAAATAGCCACGCCGAACACCACCGATTTAATCAACCCGTTCACCACATCGTAGCCTACATCGATATTTGCTTGCATCTGCGACCAGAAAATGCCGCCATCTAAGCCCAAATAGCGCACGCCGATAAGATAGGCGCCGTAAATACCGGCCACATTGCAGATAGAAGCCAACAGCGGCATGGAAATCACGCCTGCCCAAAAACGCGGCACCACTACGCGGGCAACGGGATCGACCGCCATTACCTTCATCGCCTCCAGCTGCTCGGTGGTTTTCATCAGGCCGATTTCGCTGGTCATCGCGCCGCCCGCGCTGCTGGCAAACAGAATGCCGGCCAGTACCGGCCCCAGTTCGCGCAACAGCGATGCGGCCACCATATAGCCCAAAATATCGGCCGATTTGAATTTAGCCAGCTGCGTGTAGCCCTGCAAACCCAATACCATGCCCACAAACAGCCCGGACACGGCAATGATGATAATGGAGAGCACGCCGGTAAAATACATCTGGCGGATGCCCAGCCGCAGGCGTGGCAGCAGCGTGCCGGATCGTGCCAGTACGGCAAACAGGAATAGGGTGGTTTTGCCCAGCTCCTGCAGGAAATCCAGCGTTTTCGCGCCTAGGGTTCGGAAAAAATTCATAATTTAGCTATTGAGCAAAACTTGTTGTATGCCGCGTTCGGCCGGGTAGCGGAAGGCGACCGGGCCATTGGGCAGGCCGTTGATAAATTGGGTAATCCACGGCGAATCGAGGCTGCGCATTTCTTCCGGGCTACCTGAAAACAGGATTTCGCCGTGGGCAAGGAAAATCACTTGGTCGGCAATTTGCAGCGAGCGTGGCACGTCGTGTGTAACCATCATGCTGGTGGAGCGCAGGGCACGGTTGATTTTGCTGATCAAGTCGGCAATTACGCCCAGCGAAATCGGGTCGAGGCCGGTGAATGGCTCGTCATACAGCATCAGCGCGGGGTCGAGGGCGATTGTACGCGCCAAGGCAACGCGGCGGGACATGCCGCCGGATAGCTCGTCCGGCATCAGGTTTTCCGTGCCGTGCAGGCCGACGGCACTGAGTTTCAGGCGCACTAAATCGCGGATGATTTCTTCGGGCAAGTCGGTTTGTTCGCGCAGCGGGAAAGCCACGTTTTCATATACGGATAAATCGGTAAACAGCGCGCCGAATTGGAACAGTACGCCCATATTGCGCCGATGTTGGTACAACTCTTTTGCGTTAAATGCGGCAAGGTCACGACCGTTAATCAGCACGCGGCCGGAAGTGGGTGCAATTTGGCCGGTAATCAGGCGCAGCAGGGTAGTCTTACCACTGCCGGAACCACCCATCACGGCGGCAAACGTGCCTTGGGCTACCTGAAAACTAACGTTGTTCAGGATGGGGCGTTCGCCATAGGCAAAGGCGACGTTTTGCATTTCGATGAAGGGTGTGGCCATAGGCGGCAGGGGTTAGGTTTACATACAAAGGTGTCGATTATAGGGAAAAAGCGCACTGGGTTCAATGATTTTGCCAATGGTGAGGCTGAGTGCTGGCTGGAAGTGTTGTAGATTTTTTCAGGTAGCCTTTGTGTGCGTGGAAGTGTTTTTATATCATGCAGATAGATCAAACTGAAGGCTACCTGAAAGTTTTAAGATTGTTGCACGAGGGCCGGATTTTCAGGTGGCCTGTGTGCCTGATAGTGTGCGGCTATGATGGCGCGCGGTGGTGTTGCCAGTGTTTGGTCATATCGAGGGCGGTTTGAATGGCGGTGAGTAGGCTGCCGTGGTCGGCACGGCCGGTGCCGGCTAGGTCGAGGGCGGTGCCGTGATCGACTGAAGTGCGGATGAAGGGCAGGCCAAGGGTGATATTCACGCCTTGGCCGAAGGAGGCATATTTGAGTACAGGCAGGCCTTGGTCGTGATACATGGCGAGCACGGCATCAGCATCTTTGAGCAGGAAAGGCTGGAATAGGGTGTCGGCGGGGTAGGGGCCACGTACATCGAGGCCTTGCTCGCGCAGGGATTGTAATTCGGGTTCAATGATTTGGATTTCTTCCCAGCCAAGATGGCCTTGTTCGCCGGCATGGGGGTTGAGCCCGGCCACGAGGATGGTGGGCTTAGTAATGCCGAATTTAGTTTTCAGGTCAGTGTGCAAAATGTGCAACACGGAGTGCAATAATGGGCGAGTGATGGCGGCGGGGATATCTTTGAGGGGGAGGTGGGTGGTGGCGAGGGCAACGCGCAGGCCGTTACCGGCCAGCATCATGACGACTTGTTCGGTGTGGCTGATGGCGGCGAGGTATTCGGTGTGGCCGCTGAAGGGGATGCCGGCATCGTTGATGATGCCTTTGTGCAACGGGGCGGTTACCATGCCGGCAAATTCGCCTTGGTAGATGCCGCTATAGGCACGATCAAGCAGGGAGAGTACGTAGCGGGCATTGGCGGAGTTGAGTTGGCCGGTATGGCAGGGAGCGGAGAGGGGAATGTGCAAAACTTCCAGTGTGCCAGGGGCGGGCGGATGGTTGGGATGATAATCGGCAAGGGGAGTGTTGTAGCTGAGTTGCTGGGCACGCTCGGTGAGGAGTTGTTTGTCGGCTAATACAACGCAGCGGCAGGGCAAAGCCTGCTGAGCTAAAGTAAGACAGATATCGGGGCCTATGCCGGCAGGCTCGCCGGAGGTGATGGCTAGAATAGGGGTGATGGACATGGTGAGGCTACCTGAAAATTAAAGATGGCAGGATTATAGCAGTTGGTAGTTAAGCAGATTTTTGATGGCGGATAATGCTTGTGTGCTAAATGAGGGTGTTAGTCAGGATAATTTATTGAGCAAAATAAAAGGATGCTACCTGAAGTAGCATCCCGAGTTAAGCTAGCCGTTAATTATTCGTCGGCGCCAGTGTAGGGGCGCACGTTAACGGTTTTACGGTTGTGTACGCCTTTTACGGTAAATTCTACGTAGCCGTCCACTTTGGCAAACAGGGTATGGTCTTTACCCATGCCTACGTTGTTGCCTGCATGAAACTTGGTGCCACGCTGGCGAACGATGATGGAACCGGCAGGAATCAGCTCGTTACCGTAGGCTTTTACGCCCAGGCGTTTGGCTTCTGAATCGCGGCCGTTGCGGGTGCTGCCGCCTGCTTTTTTACTTGCCATGTTTGATACTCCTGAATTAGGTTAAAAACTTAGGCGATGGCCACGATTTCAATTTGGGTGAAATTCTGACGGTGGCCTTGGCGTTTCTGATAGTGTTTACGGCGACGCATTTTGAAAATGCGGATTTTTTCGCCACGGCCATGAGCCACTACCTTGGCTGTTACTTTTGCGCCTTCAATAAAAGGTGCGCCTACTTTTACAGACTCGCCGTCAGCAATCATCAAAACTTCAGTCAGTTCGATTTGGCTGTCGAGTTCG
>CAUPYH010000084.1:0-7429 GCA_963515595.1 uncultured Eikenella sp.
CTGCCCAGCATCCGCATCATCCCCGCCACCGAGTTTTACGATTACGACGCCAAGTATTTCCGCGACGACACGGTATACCAATGCCCCAGCGATTTGGATGCAGCGGGCGAGGCCGAAATTCGCCGCCTGGCCAAAGCGGGCTTTGAAGCCATCGGCGGGCGCGGCTGGGGCAGGGTGGATTTTCTGCGCAGCCAGAGCGGAAAGCTTTATTTGTTGGAAATCAACACTGTGCCCGGTATGACCAGCCACAGCTTGGTACCGAAAGCCGCCGCGCAAACTGGCTTGGATTTTGCCGATTTATGCGTTGAAGTATTGAGCCATGCGACTTTGGGATAACGCCGGCGCGCTCAAACGCATCAACAGCAGCCTTTATCTTTTGGCTGCTGTCGGCCTGATTGCGGCAGCGGTGATGTGGATGATGAATTCGCCGTATTTTCCGGTGAAACTGGTGAAAATCGACGGCGACCTGCACCGCTTAAGTGCCACCCAACTGCAACAAACCGCCCATCTCCACATCCGCGGCAATATATTCAAAGCCGACTTGAACGAAGCACGGCAGGCGTTTGAAACGTTGCCTTGGGTGGCTAAGGCGGAGGTGCGTCGAATCTGGCCGGATACGGTGCAAATCCGGGTGGAAGAGCGGCAGCCTGTAGCGCGCTGGGAAGGCGGCGGGCTGGTGGATAGCGAAGGCAAAGGCTTTGATGCCCCCACCGATGAAAACTTTCCCGTATTTGCAGGCACGCCGGGAATGCGTAAAATTATGGTGGAGGAATTTATGGAGTTCCAAGCCATCTTGGCGCCGACTAATCTGAAAATCAGCCGCATGGACTATAGTTCGCGTTCCTCGCGGGAGCTGACTTTGGAAAACGGCATCCGGCTGCATCTGGGTCGTGTCGACGCACAAGATCGCCTGCGCCGCTTTGTGCAGGCATGGCACGAAATCTTGAAAGAACGCGCAGCCGACGTACAATACGTGGATTTGCGCTATAAAGACGGCTTTGCCGTGCGCTACAAACAGGGCGCGGCAGATGAAGACAACAACAAGCAACAACCGCCATCAGGCGGGCATGACTGAAGCAATTATTTTTCTACAAAATGGCGAGCAGTAGCATAGTACACAAGTACAGCAAGGCGAGTTAGCGTAGTAGAAAATGAATAAGTGCTTTAGCGATAAACAACCATTTCAACAATAAGCGAGACAGAGTTATGTCAAACAACAAACAACTGGTGGGCGCACTGGACATCGGCACCTCGAAAACTATCGTTTTGATCGGCGAAGTGCAAGACGATAAGGAAATTCACATCATCGGCTTTGGCCAAGCGCCGTCACACGGCTTGAAAGCCGGCATGGTAACCAATATTGATGCCACCGCCCAAGCCATTACCCAGGCTATGGAAGAAGCACAGCTGATGGCCGATTGCCAAATCGGCAGCGTGGTAACCGGCATTGCCGGCAACCATATCCGCAGCATGAATTCGCAAGGTGTGGTGAAAATCAAGGAAGGCGAAGTAACGCAGGCCGACATCGATCGCGCTATCGAAACCGCCAAAGCCGTAAACATCCCGCCTGATCACCAGATTCTGCACACCGTGGTGCAGGAGTACATCATCGACAACCAGCCCGGCGTGCGCGAGCCCATCGGCATGAGCGGCGTGCGTCTGGATACGCGCATTCATATCGTAACCGGTGCGGTTACCGCCATGCAGAACATTCAAAAATGTATCGAACGCTGCGGCCTGCATATCGACAACATGATTCTGCAACCCTTGGCCAGCGGTCGTGCTGTGTTGACTGAAGACGAGAAAGAACTGGGCGTGTGCGTCATCGATATCGGCGGCGGCACGACCGATATCGCCGTGTACACTAACGGTGCAATCCGCCACACTGCTGTGATTCCGGTGGCCGGCGATTTGATTACCCGCGATTTGGCGCAAGCCCTGCGTACTCCTTACAATGCCGCCGAATACATCAAAATCAACCATGGCGTAGCCTTGGCTACCGGCGATGGTTTGGATGAAATGATTGAAGTACCCAGCGTGGGCGATCGCAGTCCTCGCCAGATTTCACGCCGTGTGTTGGCCAGCGTTATCGGCCCGCGCGTGGAAGAAATTTTGGAACTGACCCGCAATGAACTGCACCGTTCCGGTTTCCCCGAAGAAGTGCTCACCTCTGGTGTGGTGCTCACCGGCGGCGCATCTTTGCTTTCCGGTGTGGTGGAACTGGCTGAAGACGTGTTCAATCTGCCTGCCCGTGTCGGTGTGCCGAAGGAAATGGGCGGTTTGTCGGAACGCATCCGTAACCCGCGCTACGCCACCGCCATCGGCCTCCTGCAAACTGCTGCCGAATACAGCAGCCAGCATGGCACGCATAACACCGTGCGACAGGCTGCAGAGGGAGATTCTGTTTTCTACCGCCTCAAGGAGTGGCTGAAAAACAATTTCTAAGCTTTTTGCTTATTCTTGCACACAAAATCCGTTCAAACCTTTATAATACGGGCGATTTCAGTTTTCAGGTAGCCTTCCGGGGCGCAAAAGGAGTGTTAAATGCAGTTGGTTTATGATGTTGTCGAATCCGCAGCCAGTCCGGCGGTCATTAAAGTTATCGGTATTGGTGGCGGCGGCTGTAATGCTATTAACAATATGATAGACAACACGGTACAAGGCGTTGAATTTATTAGCGCCAACACCGATGCCCAGTCTTTGCAGGGCAGCAAAGCGCCTAAGCGTATCCAGCTAGGTACTAATTTGACCAAAGGTTTGGGTGCCGGTGCCAATCCGGAAACCGGCCGCAATGCCGCTCTGGAAGACCGTGAAACCATCGCCGACGCCATTCAAGGCGCCAATATGCTGTTCATTACCACCGGTATGGGTGGCGGCACCGGCACCGGCGCTGCTCCGGTAGTGGCCGAGATTGCCCGTGAGCTGGGTATTCTGACCGTGGCTGTGGTGACCCGCCCGTTCGAGCACGAAGGCAAACGCATCCAGATCGCCAAAGACGGCTTGGAAACCCTGAAAAACCAAGTAGACTCGCTCATCGTTATCCCGAACGACAAACTGATGACCGCCCTGGGCGAAGATGTAACCGTGCGCCAGGCATTCCGTGCTGCTGATAACGTGTTGCGCAATGCCGTGGCCGGTATTGCCGAAGTGATTACCTGCCCCGGCATGATCAACTTGGACTTCGCCGACGTACGCAACGTAATGGGCATCATGGGTATGGCCATGATGGGTTCTGGTTTCGCACAAGGCATCGACCGCGCACGTTTGGCCACCGAGCAGGCAATTGCCAGCCCGCTGTTGGACAACGTAACGCTGGAAGGTGCGCGTGGCGTGCTGGTGAACATTACTACCGCCCCCGATGGTCTAACCATGAAAGAGTACAAAGAAATCATGTCAGTAGTGAGCGAATATGCTCACCCTGATGCCGAATTGAAATACGGTACAGCTGAAGACGCTGCCATGGAGGAAGGCGAAATCCGCGTTACCATCATTGCCACCGGCCTGAAAGAGCAAGGCGATAACAGCCAGAGCAGCAACCTGCGTATGGTGAAAGCTGCCCAAGCTACCGGCACAGACGGCGCATTCCCGGAAATCGACAGCGTTATCCGGTCCGGTCGCACTGCCCGCACCATGAATTTGGCTGCTTCTGATTTTGCCAACCAGTCTGTGTTGGACGATTTCGAAATTCCAGCGGTGATCCGCCGCCAGGCTGATTAAGCCAGTTTGGTTTTCAATGTAAAGCCTGCCTCTTTATAAGGCAGGTTTTTGTGTATTTGATATTTTAAGGCTACCTGAAAGTAGGGCGGAGTGTCTGTGGTTTAATGAAAATAGCTAAAACACTCCGATTCATATGGCATTGGTTCTCTTTGCCTCATTACTATGCTACCTGCTGTAGCCTGCCTGTCTTCTATGGTCGTGAATTGTTAGAGTAATATATTTTCAATGCAAAATCAGCAAAGGCTACCTGAAATTTTTCAGGTAGCCTTTTAACATACGAAAGGGACAGACTCTTAGCAGAAGCCGTGTGTACCCAATAGATCTCAAGCCGCAGTGCAGATTTTATTGAACAGCCGCAGGCAGTTGGCGGTGGTGGCTTGAGCGATATTTTCCAAACTGTCGCCGCGCAGCTGGGCAACGAAGGCGGCGGTGTGGCGGACGTAGGCCGGTTCGTTGGGCTTGCCGCGTTTGGGCACGGGCGCGAGGTAGGGGGAGTCGGTTTCCACCAGCAGCCTGTCGAGCGGCACGTAGCGGGCGGCTTCTTGGATGGCGGTGGCGTTTTTGAAGGTGACGATGCCGGAGAAGGAGATATAGAAGCCTAAGTCCAAGGCCAGTTTGGCGGCATGGACGTCTTCGGTGAAGCAGTGGATAACGCCGGCGTGGGCTTGGTGTTCGCGCAGTAGGCGCATGGTATCGGCGGCGGCATCGCGGGTATGGACGACAAGTGGCAGGCCGCTGCGGTTGGCGGCTTCGATATGCAGGGCGAAGCGTTGGTGTTGCCAGGCCAAATCGCCTTTGCACCAATAATAATCCAAGCCGGTTTCGCCGATGGCCACCACTTTGGGCCGGGCGGCGCGTTCCAGCAGTTCTTCCAGGCTGAATTCTTTGGTTTCGGGGTCGTCGGGGTGGATGCCGACTGTGGCGTAGATGTTGGGGTGATTTTGGGCGATGGCGTGCACTTCTTCGAAGCTCTGCCGGCTCACGCTGATGGCGATGGCTTTATCCACGCCGGCCTCGGCCATGTTGGCGAGGACTTCAGGTAGCCTTTGGGCGAGGTCGGGGAAGTTGAGATGGCAGTGCGAATCGATCAGCATGGCTACATGGTGTAGGTGGCGCGGTCGGTGTGCAGCAGGCCGGGCAGTTGGTCTTCGATGTAGTTTTTACATTTGATGCCGGTTTCGTCGTCGCCAAAAGCGAGGCCTACGCCTTGCGGCTGGCCGTTGGTGGTGCGGCTGAGGTTGATCCACACTACGCGGGTGCGCAGGAAGAATTTTTCCGGATTGTCAAATAGTTCCAATACCAACAACACTTCTTCGCCCATTTTGAATTCGTCGTTGGTGGGCACGAAAATGCCGCCATGCTCCAGAAACGGCATGTAGCTGTAGTAGGCGATGGGTTTGTCTTTGAGGCTAACGCTCATCATGCGGCCGGGGGCGCTGTCGGCGGGTGTGCTCATGGGTATTTCCTTGTTTTAAGTAAGTAACGTTTATACAAAATAAATAACGGGCTTGTTTTCTTAAAGCGGTTTGTTTTGCCAGAAAGCAAGGTAGTTGGTTAGCAAATTTTCAATCTGCATTCTAACACTTAAGGTATGCCGGCCGTAAGGGCTGAGACGGTTTAGGGTGTGTACCAGTTGGAATAAGGTTGTCCCCCGGGTACGGGAGGCTACCTGAAAAATGGCGGCTTGGTGGTGCGGGTAGTAGAGCGGGGGCAGGTTTTGTTGGGCGAGCGCGGTGTCGGCCAGCCATTTGTGCAGCCAGTCGAGAAACACGGCCAGGGGCCATTTTTGTTTGTCGAAGGCGGCGGCGTAATCCAGCATGGCCAACAGGCGCGGTTTGGCCAGCAGTTGGCACAGCTCTTCGCGCATCGTGTCTTGCTCCGGCTCGGCTGCAAACAGCGGGGCGCCGCTGTGGAAGGCAAGCAGGGCTTCGGCTTGAGGGGTGTTTTGCGTTTTCAGGTAGCCTAAGGCTTCTTCGGCGCTTGGGGCGGGCAGCAGGAAGGGGCGGCAGCGGCTTTTAATGGTGGGCAGCAGGCGGTCTTTGTTGTGGGTCACCAAAAGGAATACCACCGATGCGGGCGGCTCTTCCAGCATTTTCAGCAGCGCGTTGGCGGCTTGGGTATTCATGGTTTCGGCGGGCTGTACCAGCACCACGCGCAGCCCGCCGCGCACGGAGCTTTGCAGCAGTGGCGATAGCACGGCGCGCACGGCATCGATTTTGATTTGCAGCAGCTTGCGCGCGCTTTCGCCTTCGGCGGGCGGCTCGGGCGCGAGTTCGTAGTAGTCCGGATGGCTGCCTTGGGCGAACAGGTGGCAGGAAGGGCAGTTGCCGCAGGGCTGGTGTTCGGCCTGCGGCTGTTCGCACAACAGCGCCTGCGCCAGGTGGCGGGCAAACGCGGTTTTGCCGGTATCGCGCCGGCCGGTAAGCAACCAAGCGTTGGGGCGGTTGCTCCATTGGGCAGCCAACTGCTGCCAGGCCGATTCATGCCAAGGATAAATCATAGAAAAACGTAAAGGCTACCTGAAAAAAGATTGGCCGTTTAAAAATAGAATAAATGAAAATAAGACTGCTACGGCGTGGGTTCGCCGCCATGTTAATCCGCTATAGCAAGAGGCTACCTGAAAACGAAGCAGGAGCACCACACTAAGTCTTCTTCCCCCACTTAGCCTTGGCGATTTCCACCGCCATCGGCAGCACGGACACCGCAATAATGCCGATCACCACCAGCCCGAAATTATTTTTCACCACCGGCAGCTCGCCGAAGAAGTAGCCCGCATAAGTGAGCAGCCCCACCCACATCAGCGCACCGATGATATTGTAGCGGATAAAGCGGCCGTAATGCATATTGCCCATGCCCGCCACAAAAGGCGCAAAGGTGCGCACAATCGGCACGAACCGCGCCAGAATAATCGTTTTGCCGCCGTATTTTTCGTAGAAAGCATGGGTTTTATCCAGATACTCGCGTTTGAACACGCGCGAATCCGGTTTGGCAAACAGCTTTTCGCCGAAATACTTGCCGATGGCGAAGTTTACTGCGTCGCCAATCACTGCCGCCGCCAAGAGCAGCCCGGCCGCTATATGCACATTCATCCCGCCCAGCGCCGCCACCGCGCCGGCGGCAAACAAGAGCGAATCGCCCGGCAGAAAGGGCGTAACCACCAGCCCGGTTTCGCAAAACACGATGAGAAACAGGATGGCATAAATCCACAAGCCGTAGGTTTGGGTGAGCTCGATGAGGTGTTGGTCGATATGCAGAACGAAATCAATCAGGCTGGCAAGCATGGGAAAACCGCAAATAAAAAGAACGGGCGGCATTGTAAGGCAAGAGGGGGCGGGCTGAAAGGGCTGCGTGCAAACCGTGCTGCAAACGCCGTTTTTTGCCGCCGGTTAGATGATGCAATTTTTCAGGTAGCCTCAGAGGGGCTAGAGGCTACCTGAAAGTTTCTTTTTCTTAGAAACGCTGTTGCTCCGTATTTTCAGGTAGCCTTTCGGCTGCTGGAAATGCGTTTTTCGGTTAGAATCGGCGGCATTTACCTATTTGCCTGTTTCCCCCTATTTTCGAGGAGTTGTTATGTCGCAATACGTCTATTCCATGCTGCGCGTGAGCAAGGTTGTGCCGCCGCAGAAAACCATCATTAAAGATATTTCCCTTTCCTTCTTCCCCGGCGCGAAAATCGGCCTGCTCGGTTTGAACGGCGCGGGCAAGTCCACCG
>CAUPYH010000085.1:0-7328 GCA_963515595.1 uncultured Eikenella sp.
TGTTGCGGCGAAAGCTTTGGCAGGCTGCGGAGATCTTCCGTGCTGAGTTTTTGCACCGGTTCTTCCCACAGGCAGCGGCAGTAGGGTTCGAGCACGCGCTCACTTTGGCCGGCAAGGCCGTGTTTGGCCAAGTCGGCCTGCCATTGCGGCACGGCAGGCATGTTTTGGATGCAGGCCTCCACGATGCGGCGGCTGATGTCGTCCTTATCCGGCGCATACAGACGCGGCACGAGGGCAAAAGCGAGCACCAGCGCCGCCGTTACCGCCAGCCAGCCGATAAGGGTGCGGCGGTGTTTGCGGCGTGCGGCTTCATCGGTTTGAATCTCAGCCATGCAGGCTTTCCATGCGCAACATCATCACAGGTTCGAAAACGTGCTCCAGCGCTTCGATTTGGGCGATAGCCGCCTTGATGTGCTTTTCTTTAGACTGATGAGTGAGAATCACGATTTCGGCGTTTTCGTGGTTGATCACGCCTTTTTGCAACAGGGCTTCAATGGAGATGCCCTGCTCGGCAAGGATACGGCCGATATTGGCCACCACGCCGGGTTTGTCCTGCGCCGATACGCGCAGGTAGTAGCTGCTGGTGATTTCATCGATTGGCAACACGGGCAGCTGTTCATTGCAGCGGAAAGCCAACGGCGGTACGCGCTGCTCGCTGGCGGCGTGCATCAGGCGGGCGGTATCGATGATATCGGCCACCACCGCGCTGGCAGTGGGGGCGGCACCGGCACCGGCACCGTAATACAGGGTTTCGCCCACCATATTGGATTGCACCAGCACGGCGTTCATCACGCCTTCCACCTGCGCCAGCAGGCGGCATTCAGGCACGAGCGTGGGATGTACGCGCAGTTCGATACCCTCGTCGGTTTTACGGGTGATGCCCAGCAGTTTGATGCGGTAGCCCAGCTCTTCGGCATAGCGGATGTCTTGGCTTTCCAGCTTGCTGATGCCTTCCAAGTAGCAGTGTTGGAAATTAATCGGCGTACCGAACGCCAGCGCCGACATGATGCTCAACTTGTGCGCCGCATCGTGGCCTTCGATATCGAAAGTCGGGTCGGCTTCGGCGTAGCCCAGCTCCTGCGCCTGCTTGAGCACTTCGGCAAACGGGCTGCCGTGGGAGCGCATATTGCTCAGAATGAAGTTGCTGGTGCCGTTGATGATGCCGGCCACCGATTTAATGCGGTTGGCGGCCAGGCCTTCGCGCAGGGCTTTGATAATCGGAATGCCGCCGGCCACCGCTGCTTCAAACATCACCATCACATTTTTTTCCGCCGCCAGTGCGAAGATTTCGTTGCCGTATTCGGCCAAGAGTTTTTTGTTGGCGGTTACCACGTGTTTGCCGTTTTCAATGGCGCACAACACCACTTCGCGTGCCGTATCCGTGCCACCGATCAGTTCCACCACGATATCCACATCCGCGCTGCGGGCTACCTGAAATACATCGTCCGACACCACCGTGTCGCTTGGGCACAATTTGCGGATGCGGTCGGTGTTGTGGCTGGCAGCCATGCTGATACGCACTTCGCGCCCCAGGCGGCGCGTGATTTCCTGCGCGTTTTCCGACAATAATTTGGCCGTACCGCCACCGACGGTACCCATCCCCAAGATGCCAATTCTAATTGGTTGCATGCTGACTCCTTGTTATGATTACGGCTGCGCCAAGCGCCAATTTGCCGTTTTGCTCTGAACATGCCGGCCTGCCATACGGGCGGCCAAGCTGATAAACAATAAAATTAAAATCCGAAAGCGGACAGAAAGCCGCTATCTTAGCTGAAAACCCCGCTTTTTACACCTTTTAATAGAAACACTTACACTTTTAACCACACTGCCTCGAAGCCAAGCGTTGCAATCTCCTTGCAGCCTATGCTTTCAGGTAGCCTCCAACCCATTCAAACACAAACAAATTATGCTGATTCAAGAACACCAGCCCGCCTCCGCCTGCCACATCGGCCACTATCAACGCGGCCAAATCGAAATTGATGGCTACATCTACCACCAGGCCGTATTGCTTGACGGCAGCGGCAGCGTGCAAACCGTCAACCTAGCCTCCGCAACCGAACTGCAAGCCGCAGACCTCGCCCGCGCTGCCGCAAGCCAGCCCGAAGTGATCCTAATCGGCACCGGCGAGCGGCAACAGTTTTTACACCCGCGCATTACCGCCGCTGCAAGCGGCATCGGCGTGGAATGCATGCACACCGCCGCCGCCGTGCGCACCTATCTTTTACTGCAAAGCGAAGGCCGCCGCGTGTGGGCATGGTTGTGGCTGTAACACCACAGGCAAGATAACGCAGAATTTTCAGGTAGCCTCTGATGCACAGCAGGGCTACCTGACAACCCTCTCTCTACTTACACTAACGTGTACCAATGGGGCAACCGCGGCAAGGCCGTACTCGCCGGCTTCGAAGGCAACGTAACCCTGCCGCTGATTCGCGACAAGCTGAACTTCAGCACCAACTTCACCTATTTCCACCGCAATGAAGAGAAGTTCTACGGCAATCACGTATCGATCGTACCCAAATACACCATCAGCAGCGTGCTCAACTGGCAAATTACTCCCGAAAGGGACTTAAACGCCACCTACACCCACTACGGTCGTCAAAAAATTAGCTCTCGGCCCACCCGCTTCATCGGTGTGTACGATGAAGATGGCGGCAGCAAGCTGAAGGAACACGAATTGGGCAGCTACGGCGTGTTTGGGTTCAACGTCGGCTACAACTGGAAAGACACCGTCAGCCTGCGCGCTGGGGTGAACAACCTGTTCGACAAAACCATCCTGCGCACCGCCGGCACCACCCGCACCTATAACGAACGCCGCCGCAGCTTCTTCTTCAACGCCCGCTATTCGTTTTAGAGGCTGATTGTTAAGTAATCTATTCAACTCAATATGAAAAAGGCTACCTGAAACTTCAGGTAGCCTTTATTCAGCTTATTCAATCCTATGCGCCGTCGTCTAAATGATCCGGCCGGGCGAGGATGGTGCGTTTGCCATTGGTGTCGGCGGGGGAGACGATGCCTTCGGCTTCCATTTGATCCACCAGGGTGGCGGCTTTGTTGTAGCCGATGCGCAGATGGCGTTGGATGGAGGAAATGGTGGCTTTCTGCGTGCGCAAAACGATGGCGACGGCTTCATCAAACAGGGGGTCTTGGCCGCTGTTGCCGCCGCCGATGCCGCTGTTGGCATTGCTGAACAAATCGTCGCTGCCCACGCCGGAGGTGAGGATGTCTTCCACATAGTCGGGTGCGCCGAAGCCTTTGAGGTATTCGGCCACGCGCTGCACTTCGCTGTCGGCCACGAAGGCGCCGTGTACGCGCTGCGGGTAGCCGGTGCCGGGCGGCAGGAAGAGCATATCGCCTTGGCCGAGTAGGTTTTCTGCGCCCATTTGGTCGATGATGGTGCGGCTGTCCACTTTGGAGGCTACCTGAAAAGCGATGCGGGTGGGGATGTTGGCCTTAATCAGGCCGGTAATCACGTCCACGCTGGGGCGCTGGGTGGCAAGGATGAGGTGGATGCCGGCGGCGCGGGCTTTTTGGGCGAGGCGGGCAATCAGCTCTTCGATTTTTTTGCCGGAAGTCATCATCAGGTCGGCAAATTCGTCCACGATTACCACGATGTGCGGCAGGCGGACGAGCGGCTCGGGGTTGTCGGGGGTGAGGCTGAAGGGGTTGGCCAGCCGTTCGCCGCGAGCAGTGGCATCTTTAATTTTTTGGTTGTAGCCGGCGAGGTTGCGCACGCCCACATGGCTCATCAGGCGGTAGCGTTTTTCCATTTCGTTCACGCACCAAGTAAGCGCGTTGGCGGCAAGCTTCATGTCGGTTACCACCGGCGCGAGCAGGTGCGGGATGCCTTCGTACACGGAGAGCTCGAGCATTTTCGGATCGATCATGATCATGCGCACTTCGTCGGGCGTGGCTTTGAACAGCAGCGACAAAATCATGGCGTTCACGCCCACGGATTTGCCCGAGCCGGTGGTACCGGCCACCAAAAGATGCGGGGCTTTGGCCAGGTCGGTTACCACCGGCTGGCCGGTGATGTCCTGCCCCAGCGCGAGGGTGAGCTTAGATTTGCTTTCGGCAAACACCGGCGAATTGAACACTTCGCTCAGGCGGATCATCTGCCGCTTGGGATTGGGCAGCTCCAAGCCCATGCAGGTTTTGCCCGGAATGGTTTCCACCACGCGGATGGCGGCCACGCCGAGCGAGCGTGCAAGGTCTTTTTCCAGGTTAATCACCGAGTTGCCGCGCACGCCGACATCGGGCTCGATTTCGTAGCGGGTAATCACCGGGCCGGCATAAGCGTCCACTACGTTGACTTTAACGCGGAACTCGGCCAGTTTTTCTTCGATTTTGATGCTGTTGTCCAGCAGCTGCTCTTCGCTGATGGTGGCTTCGCTGTCGTATTGCGGCGGCAGGAGCAGCTCGTTCATCGGCACATGGTAGTGGCCGAAATCGGCAAACGATACGGCAGAAACGGCCGAAACTGGCGCGGGCTGCGGCGGCAGGTCGGGCAGGGGGGGGATGCCGGGCGCGGCAGTGGGCGCGGGGCTTGCCCACGCAGCTTGCGCCTGGGCTTCGGCTGCGCCTTGCTCCAAGGCTTGCTGCCATTCGTTGCCGTTGTCGAATTCGATGGCGGGTTCGGCAGCCGGTGCTTGCTCGGTGAGCGAGAGGTCGGGACGGAAGTGATATTGGGCACTAGCTTGGTCGGTGGTATCTGCATACACTTCAGCCGCATCGTCGCTCACGGTTTCGGCTAAGCGCCAAGGCGGGTTGTCTTCAACGGTGTTTTGCGGGAAAAAAATCGGTGGTTGTTCGGCGGGCCGCGCCGACTCCTCCTCAGCGGGCTGGGCATCGGGGTTTTCGGGCGCAGTGCCGTGATTGAATGGGGTGAAGCGGGTGGAAATCGGCAGCGGCTGAGCTTGCTGGGGCGGCACAGCCATCGGTACTTGCGCACCCTGGCTGTGGTTCACGCGCGCAGCGGCGGGAATCACGCTCTCGCGCACGGTTTGGCGTTTGAAGCGGCTGCGCTGGCGGTTGGCCGGGGCATCGGTTTTCGCCAGATTCGCCAAGATTTCGTCTTCATTGATAACCGGCAAATCGGGCTGCTGCTGGGCAATGGTTGGTTGGGGCGTGGGCTGGGGTTGCCGGCGTGCACGCAGGCGCTGGCGCAGGAGGTTGTTGCGGATGTCGTCGGGGCTGATGGTGTGCCGCTCTTCGGCAGGCTCTTCAGGTGTAGGCTCGACCACGGGCGGCAGATGGGCTTGAATTTTTTCGCGCACATACTGCACGGCGGGATCGGCTGATGTGATTTCTTCGCGCGGTTCGGCGGCGGGGGAGGGGGCTTTAATCGGCCAGTTCAGCACCACAGGTTCCAGCGGCTTAGCCTCGGCTGCTTCGTTTTTATGCAGCATACGGGTGGCTTCGGAAAGGGAAATGATGCTCGGCTCAGGCTGGTTTTCTTCGTTTTCGATGTTTTCAGGTAGCCTGTGGCGGGTGGCCTCGGCTTCGGTGATCACCGGCAAATCGGCATCGGGAGCGGACAAATCGTGGATTTCCGGTTCGTCGGTAGTGTTGGCTTCGGTTTCGGCGGCATTCGTGTTTTTAATATGTTCCGCCTGCTCGGCAGTGGCCTCAGCAGTAGTTTCCGGCAGCAGGGTGCTTGCTTCTTCTGCGGCTGTTTCTTCTTCGGTGGGGCTGAAAATCGGCAGTTCTTCTTGATTTTCGCTCACGTTGCGGCGGCGCGTTTTTTTCTTCACACCGCCGGCAAGCAGTTCGATTTTGCGCTGCAATTCGTCTTGCACTTTTTGATAGTGCAGCTTCACTTGGGTTTGCGCACGCTGTGGCAGCACGTTGGGGCGGGCAGGCTGTTGCTGCGGGGTGTTTTCCGCTTCGATATCAGTGGATTGCTTGTTGTTTTGGTGCCGGTTGAGATAGGTAAACTCCAGCAGCCATTCGCGCTCTTCGCGCGCACGCCACCACAAGAGTACGGCGATGCCGGCCAACAACAGAATCAGCAGAAAAACTAAAAACATAAACAGCGGCTCCCGAATTTGGCGCAAAGGCTGGTATTTTAACGTGTTTCCCGTCGAAATTAAACCTTGTGGCCTGGGTAAAAACTCGACTTTGGCGCATTTCTGCGTGATGTGCTTCCCGATGGTCTGCCTATCTGTATGATATGTTTGCTCGTTCTGTGATGCTGGCGCTTTGATTGTTGCTCAAATCTAAGGCTTTACAAAGATCTCCGCCCACATATTGCGGGCGGAGGGGCTAACCAATTAGAGGTGGATTTCGATATTGTCGATAAGGCGCGTATTGCCCAAACGGGCGGCGGCTAGCACCACCAGTTCGTTGTCGCCAACATGGGCTATCTGAAGATTGCCCGCGTGGCGGATTTCCACATAGTCCACCTGCCAGCCGGCCTGTTTCAGGTTTGCTGCAGCCTGTTGCTCCAGCGCGGCATAGTCGCGGTTGCCGTTTTCCACTGCGCGGGCAACGGCCTGCAATTCGCGGTAGAGCTGCGGGGCTTGTTTGCGCTCTGCTTCGCTCAGGTATTGGTTGCGGCTGGAGAGCGCCAGGCCGTCGGCGGCGCGGCCGATGTCCACCGGTACGATTTTCACCCGGAAATTCAAATCGGCAGCCATACCTTGCAGGATGGCCAGTTGTTGGTAGTCTTTTTTGCCGAAACAGGCGTAATCGGGCTCAACAATGTTGAACAGTTTGGCCACCACGGTGGCCACGCCGCGGAAATGCCCAGGGCGGAACGCGCCGCACAGCTCGTTTTGCAGATTGGGCGGCTCGACGTTGTATTGCTGGGCCACATTCGGATACAGCTCCTGCTCGCTCGGCGCGAAGAGCACGGTCACGCCTTCGCCGGCCAGTTTGGCGGCATCCTGCTCCAGCGTGCGCGGGTAGCGGTCGAAATCCTCGCCTTGGCCGAATTGCAGGCGGTTGACAAAAATGCTCACCACCACCTGGTCTGCACGTTTGGCCGCTTCGCGCACCAAGGCCAGGTGCCCTTCGTGCAGGTTGCCCATGGTGGGCACGAATGCCACGCTGCCGGCTTCGCGGCGCCAGTCGCGCAGTTCTTGAATGGTATGGATAATTTTCATGGCTAGTTTGCCCTATCAATAAAATGCGGCGCAGTATACTCCGCCATGCTGGGAGAGGCTACCTGAAAAACAGACGGTGGGGTTTCAGGTAGCCTTTTGTAGGTGCGATTCGCAGGTATGCTCGCCATTATTTGAAAGCCTGAGCACCGTGTGCGTTCCGCACCCACCCGAGGCAAACAACCGTTGCGTAGCTCAGGGAGCGGTCGGGCAACCCATCGACACAAC
>CAUPYH010000086.1:0-7007 GCA_963515595.1 uncultured Eikenella sp.
ACACGTTACGGCAAGGCGAGCCAACGCTGTACTGGTTTTTGTTAATTCACTATATATTTTCAGGTAGCCTCCCGCGCACCGCAGAGGCTACCTGAAAATATCCGCCAGCAATATAGCAAGCTCATCACAACTTTTTTCAAATAAAACAAAGGAGAAACCATGTCCCCTAAAGCCAAGAAAATCCTCATCGGCGGCGCCTTGGCCCTCGCCCTTTTGGGTTGGCGCGGCTACGATGCCGTCAAAACCGTGAAACTGAAAGAGTTTGTCGAGCACTACAATGTGTTTATCAACAACGAAAACCGCTTCCTCACCCATCTCAATGAGCGTACCGATTTTGGCAGCGTGCCCGAAACCGTGATGATGCCGGTGCGGTATAGTGCCGGTTTTATGGCCAATTCCGACCGAGGCGGCTGCCACTCGACTCCCGATGATGCCCTGCTGGCCGAATGCACCAGTGCCTTTAGCGAATACCACAGCGTGCTGCAAGAAGTGGAAAAACAGGGGCTGGACGAGGCGCGGCTGAAACAGGTGGTTGAACGCGGTGCCCGCACGCACAGCATCATCACCCAAGTGGCCGCGAAGTTTCCGAGCCGGGTTCAGGTGCAGAGCAATTAATTGCACACCCAGACACCATAAAGGCTACCTGAAAACTTTTCAGGTAGCCTTTGCTATTTGCTGCACATCAATATTCGCTCAAGGGCTTATTCGGGTCGTATTGCGCCACTTCTTTCACAATCGCCTGCCCCACGCGCACGCCGTTGTCGGTGTGCGCCATGGTCGGGCTGCCGTGCAGTTCCCAACCTTGTTGCAGGGCTTCGGTTACGCGGCGGCAGAACACGGAATCGTCTGTGCCGGTGAGCAAGCGGTAAACTTTCATTATTTCTCTCCTCTGATACCGGCCATGAAGCATTGCCGCACATCATGGCCATAAACAGGCTACCTGAAACTTCGCTGCCCTGCCCTTTAACTGCGTTGCAGTTTTGCTTTCAGGTAGCCTCCGTTTTAAAACAGGCTATCTACCGGGTTGCCGCCGCCATCTCCACCGGACTGGCGCGGCTGGGGCTGCGGTGCGGGTTTCACCGGCACCTCAATCGGTCGGATTTCGGTTTCCTGCTGCGGGGCAATCGGCTGAATCGGCACTTCTTCCCCTGCAGGGGGGACCGGTGTGGCGCGACGCGACGCGGCGGGGCGCTCTTGTGCCGGCTCGGACGCCTGGGAAGCGGCATTCATATCGGCAGCCGGCGGCAGGCTGTAGGTTTGGCCGGCCGCGGCCGATGCGCCATTGGGCTGCCAAATTTCCACGCCCTGCTGCGGTGCGGAAGCATCGCCGGGACTCCGCACTGAATCGGATTTTTGCATCGTGAGCCAAGCCATGGCCACCAGCGCGAACACCACGATAAAGGCCACAATAAATGCAATCCACACAATGCGGCTAAACGTGCTGCGCGGCGGCTTTTTGGAAGAAGGCATTTCTTTGCCGGTCATGAACTTTCCTTATAATTCAAAGATAAGCGTGTTTAGCGCACATTGCTGGGCACGAAGGTTTCATACAGCGTAACCACTTGCTGCACGCCGGCAGTGGTGCTCACGGTATTGCTCACCAGCGCCTGCTCTTCGGGCGTGAGGATGCCCATCACATAAGTAACGCCGTTATACGTTACCACTTTCACATGATTAGCCGACACGCCCTTGGTGCCGAGCAAAGTGGTGCGTACTTTGGAAGTAACCCACGAATCGTTGCTTACCTCGCCGAAGCCGCGTGCGCTGGTGGCTACCTGAATATAGTTGTAAATCTTCTCGGCATTAGGCTGGGCGCGCGCCACGCGCTCTACAAATGCTTTGTCGGCCTCGCTAGCCACCAAGCCCATCAACAGCACCTGACGGTTGAAGCTCACCACGGAAAGCTTCGGCTCAAAGCCCTGCATAGTGTTATTGCTGCGCAGATGGGTGAGCGCCGTGTTTTGGATGCGCACTTCCATCACTTGGTCGTCGGCCTGCGCGCCGGTGCTGCGGCGGTCGGTGGCCGACATCACGCCGAATGCGCCCGCGCCCACCAGCGCGGTAAAACAGCCGGAAAGCGGCAGCGGCAGCAGGCACAGCAGCAGGAGGCGGAAACTTTTTTTCATGGTTTATTGTCCTTAATTGGGCGGAAATGGGTGAAGCGTTTATTCTTCAAACAAAGCGGTATCGATATGATCGCACAGGGCGTGAATCAGCAGGATATGGATTTCCTGAATCCGCGCCGTGCGCTTATGCGGCACGTTGAGCAGCACATCGCCTTCTGCCAGCACGCCGGCGATTTTGCCGCCGTCGCGCCCGGTGAGCGCCACCACGCTCATACCCTGCTCGCGGGCGGCTTCGATGGCGGCAAGCACATTGCCGGAATTGCCGGAAGTGGAAATCGCCACCAGCACATCGCCCGGGCGGCCGAGTGCCGACACTTGGCGGGCAAAAATCTGATCAAAGGCATAATCGTTGCCGATGGCAGTGAGCGCGGAAGTATCGGTGGTGAGCGCGATGGCGCCCAGCGGCATACGTTCTTTTTCAAAACGGCCGGTGAGCTCGGCGGCAAAATGCTGCGCATCGGCTGCCGAACCGCCGTTGCCGCACACCAAAATTTTGCCGTCGGCCATCAGCGAATCCAACAGCAAAGCCGCCGCCCGCGCCGTCGGCTCGGCCAATTGTTCGGCACACTGCTGTTTGGCGGCAATGCTTTCTTGAAAATGCTGCAATACGCGTTGGGCGGCTGGGTTCACAACAGGCTACCTGAAAATAGTAAATGAGAACGCCGGCTATTGTAGCGGCATATGCTGGTTTGAACAATTACCGCCGGGATTTAGACGGCGGCAAAAAATAGAGAAGGCTACCTGAAAATACAGCAGCTATTATTCCTTATTGCGCTGCTCGGCAACCATCTGCCGCACCAGCTGCAATACCACCTGCTGCGAGGCCGGACTCAATTCGCCAAACAGCAATTCAATAGGCAGCTTGCCGACAGATTGCCCGCCCGAAGCCGACAGGGTTTCGGCAGTAAGGAAAATCTTGGAAATCGGGCAACCCAAAGCCTGCGCCAAATGCTGAAGCAGAGCGGTACTGTAGCCCTGATGCCCGCCCTCTAGGTTGGAAATAGTGCTTTTGGTAGTGTGCGCAAAATCGGCCAACTGCTCCTGAGTATAGCCTTTCTGCTTGCGCAATAAGCGAATCGCCGGTCCAATATTCATGGCGGCTATTATGGCAAAAGCACATTACTATAAAATTCAATATAATTAAACCAATTTACAGAAATATATATTTTAATTAAACTTATACTATTTTGATGCTGCCATATCTAGGTAAGTAATATTTAAAGAAATCATTTTCTGTTCTAAGGAAATAGCTTATGAATAAATGGATTATCACCATCATCATGATCATGCTCGGAGCCGGCGCAGTAAAAACTGCCGACCACTTCCTACGCCCCCCACCACCACAAGCTGCCGCAACACAAACAATAGGCGGCAATCCTCCGAAAACATCGGCAGGAAGCTCCGGTAATGCTAACCAAACCGCCCCTGCCGACACTATCCCACCACAGCCCAACGCCAATGTAGACGAACCCCACAAAGTATTCGATACTGCTCTTACCTATGCCAAAACATCGCAATGCACAGTGGGAGCATTCGACGAAAATAACCTACGCAACAACGTTTTCCTGATTAACGACAGCAGTGATGGCAGCGATACCATCTTCCGCACCTACGCCGTGCTGTATCAAAGCGATCCCGAATGTGCCGGTGGCTCGGGTACAACCAAATATTCCTTAGCCGAAGTAGAAGTATCCGGCCAAGGTGG
Organism: uncultured Eikenella sp.; assembly: GCA_963515595.1. Classification (GTDB taxonomy): domain Bacteria; phylum Pseudomonadota; class Gammaproteobacteria; order Burkholderiales; family Neisseriaceae; genus Eikenella. The sequence continues at coordinate 3,832 of CAUPYH010000086.1, forward strand.
CGAGCATATCCGCGTGAGCAATCCCAACCTGTTTGCCAAACTCAACACAGAAACCAACACCCCCGCCTTCAATGACCGTTTTATCAACAAAGCAAGCATTGATAACAAAGGCATTCTCGTCATTGAATACGGTGAATATGCCAAAAACGACAGTAACTGTTGCCCAAGCGAGCTCTGGGTAGCCCAAATCGACCTCAATACCATGACTCTGCTTAACAAACGCTTTTTAAGGAGGGAAAATCCCAAGGCCGGACATTAAAATTCTGCACCGTCCTTCCCTCCTTAATAGCGAATCCAGCCTAACGACGTTTACGAACCGTATCTTACCAACCAAGGGAATCGATATGAAAAACATACTTTACGCCCTAATCGGCCTGCTTATCGGCATAGCAGGTATGCTCGGCTACAGCTTCTACCGCAACCATATGGTGCAATCCGAAACCGCCACACCACACCCTACCGTTGCGGAAGTATCTAAAGCCGCCACCACTCCATCGTCTCAAACTATCACTGAAAACAGGCCGATTCCCGCAGCATTTCAGGGAATTTGGATGGGCAATCAATTACAGTCCACTTGGCAGGATAAAGCAGATCCTTCCTACTCCGACTCCTACTACTCCACTACTGCCGGTGCACAGACTTATTGCAACAATTCGGAAAAAGCAGGAAGAGGGATAAGCACTGATAATTCTGTAGACCCATTAGATACCGGCAATGGTGCATGGCTAACCATTACCCCTAACGGCATAGAAAAATCCATGTCAGAAACCTCAGTAAACATTCAAAACCTACATTACACTATCTATACTCCCAGCCATATCGCTGGCACGGCTGAATATACCGTCTATGATTTCTCCTGCCGTAAAGAAGGGGGAGACAGCCCTAACACCCTATGCGAAACAAATAAGGATACCTTCGAACTCAGGCTGGAAGGCGACACCTTATACATTACCAATGGTTATAACTACATCGACAACATTACAGGCAAACATCTGAGAGGCACCAACACCGGCCGCTTCGTCCGCCACCCCTGTCCTCCCCCACCATCATCCGAATAAAACAACAGGCTACCTGAAACTTTCAGGTAGCCTTTATCTTCTCTACACGTCTAATATAAAAGAAAGTCGGCGTAACGTAGAACCAGCCTACCGACAAAATAAGCCACCTGAAAACAGTAAGATAACTGACTATACTTTTTCAGCTAGCCTGTCCGTTCCGCAACCGCCAGCTTCAATACCCGCCGATATTCTGCAACCACTGCGGCGGCTGATCGCCTTCAATCAAGATGGCATCGATACGGCAAGGTTGATTCGGCGCATTTTGCTGGAGCCAGGTTTCAGCGCTGCGGCTGAGCTTGGCCAATTTGGCCGGAGTGATGCTCGCTGCCGCGCCGCCGAAGCTTTGGCTGCGCCGCTGCCGCACTTCCACAAACAAATACACCCCGCCCTGTTCGGCGATGATATCGATTTCACCATAGCGGCAATGCCAGTTGCGCGCCAGGATGCGGCAACCCTGTTTTTTCAGGTAGCCTGCGGCGGTATCTTCGGCAGCTTGGCCCGCGGCGTGGTTGAGGCGCATGGTTTTCCTTTCGTGCGATACCGCAAATCAGCTCCGCTTCCGTCACGGCCTACCCCGCCTTGTATCGGAAGCGAATTTAATTTGCTATAGTTTGCGGCGTTTCAAACGCAATCATACCCGAAGACCATGTGGCAAAAAATATTGGATAAGGCGGCCGCGCAGATTGAGCCGCAAACGCTGTATGTGGTGGCAACGCCCATCGGCAACCTGGCCGACATCACGCTGCGCGCGCTGGCGGTGTTGCAACGGGCAGACTTGGTGTGCGCGGAAGACACGCGCGTGAGCCAGCAGCTGCTCTCCGCCTACGGCATCCGCGCCAAGCTCGTGAGCGTGCGCGAACACAACGAGCGGCAAATGACCGACACCATCACCGCCGCACTCGCTGCCGGGCAGGTGGTGGCGCAGATATCGGATGCGGGCACGCCTGCCGTGTGCGACCCCGGGGCGCGGCTGGCCGCGGGCGTGCGGGCAGCAGGCTTCAAGGTGGTGCCGGTGGCCGGGGCCAGCGCGGTGATGGCGGCTTTGAGCGTGGCCGGGGTAACGCAGTCGGATTTTTATTTTGCCGGCTTCCTGCCGCCCAAGGCGGGCGAACGGGCGCAATGGTTTGAGCGTTGGCGCGAAGTGCCCTATGCCGTGGCAATGTTTGAAACGCCGCACCGCATCGAGGCGGCACTCGCCCAAATGGCCGAAATCCTGCCCAACCGGCATTTGGTGCTGGCACGCGAAATCAGCAAAACGTTTGAAACCTTCATCAGCGGCAGCGTGGCCGACGTGCTGGCCGCCGTGCGTGCCGATGCCAACCAAACGCGCGGCGAGATGGTGCTGGTGCTGCACCCGACCGAAGCCGCCGCTGCCAACGAACTGAACGACCAGGCGCGACACATCATGAGCCTGCTCGCCGCAGAACTGCCGCCGAAAAAAGCCGCCGCGCTGGCTGCGGAAATCAGCGGGGCAAACAAGAAGGCGCTGTATGAGTGGGCGGTGGCGCAGAAGCGAGAGGAATAAGGGCGGGTGGTTTAAGCGGACGAAAGGCTACCTGAAAACCGCAACTTCAATAAAGTTAAAACAGTGCTCTGTGCAGCCGAAGCTGTGTTCCTACACAGCTAAAATAGTGAATGGCCTGCCATAGACTTTCAGGTAGCCTTGAGCCTGAAGTGCTTTTCAATGAAGCGAAATTTTGCAACGACATCACCAAGACTGATGTTACCCACGTTATGCCCACCCCTTCATATGGCTAATCGCTAAACAAAATATTATGAGTCAAATATCTATTGATGAAGTATGCAGCAAATGGAGTATCGCCTCATCCTTGCTACCCAAAGAACTGATTGAATTGCTGAGCTTCCACAACGAATTGAGCAAAGAACAATGCTTCGTTTGGGATTTTAATTTCCACTTTGAAAAACGTGGTATTTCCGGCCCTATGACTTGGTTTTCCCCAACCGAGGAATTTACCAAACGTTTTTATACCTTTGCTGCCAATAACGCCTATGACCGTTTTACGATCTGGGATGATGGCAGCCATCAACCACTCAACCAAATGCCAGTTATGCTGATTGGTGATGACGGATATGTGGGTGTCGTTGCCGAAAATATTT
>CAUPYH010000087.1:0-6967 GCA_963515595.1 uncultured Eikenella sp.
CCGAATTCGGCTTGTATGAATTTGTGAACGTGAAGGCATATTGGCAGAAATAGCGTGGCAGAAGGCTACCTGAAAGCGCAGCTTCAATGAAGTTAAAACGATGTTTGGGCTCAGCCCAAGCTGATTTCCTACGAAGCTAAAACCGATAGCCCCGTAGGCTTCGCAGAAGGGCAGCGTTGCCGTGCCAACACGAAATATTTTCAGGTAGCCTCTATACTGCAGCAAAGGCTACCTGAAAGAGTAAGTATTAACAAAGTTTAAATCGGCTTTTCATGTTTCCATCTCTAACCGGAGCACATTTTTTATAAGACGGCGAGTTGCAGACAATATGGCAGTAGTAGGATGAGCTAATGCATCATGAAGAGAAGTGCCTTGGCTATCTCCGAACACTGTGTGGCAGGCGTAACATAAAAGGCTACCTGAAAATTTTCAGGTAGCCTTTGTTGGCTTGCTTAATCCGCTTAGTGCTCAATCGGTTTGGCCCGGCGGGTGGCGGCTTGGCCTAGGGCGGCACGCCATTGTTGCGGGGCTTTCACCAGTTCCAAAGCGCGGCGCAGTTGGTCGTCTTTGGCCGGATTGGGTTTGTAGCGGGTGGCGGGGTTGTTGTCGGCCTCGTCTTTGGCAGCGGGCTCGGAGGCGGCTTTGTTTTCAGCGCTGTGGTTGTTCAGCGCGCGGCCGCGCACTTCGTTGCCGCCGTTGGGGTTGCTCAGGTGGCCGGAGAGGTCGGCTTCGCGACTTTCATAACGGCGGGTTTTATCGGCCACTTCCACATCGGGCACGATGCCTTGGGCTTGGATGGAACGACCGCTGGGGGTGTAGTAGAGCTGGGTGGTGATTTTCAGTGCGCCGCCGTTGGAAAGGGGCATCACGGATTGTACGGAGCCTTTGCCGAAGCTTTGCGTGCCTACAATCACGGCGCGTTTGTGGTCTTGCAGGGCGCCAGCCACGATTTCGGAGGCGGAGGCGGAGCCGGAATTGACCAACACGGTGATGGGGATGGTTTTAAATTCGGCAGGCAGGCCGGCAAGCGGGTCTTTGCTGTTGCCGATTTGGTAGTCGGTGGGCTGGGCTTTGAGATTCATGTTTTCCTTGCCGTCGCGGCCTTTGGTGCTCACCACGAGCTGGCCGTTTTGCAGGAAGGCGGCGGATACGCCCACGGCGCCGTTAAGCAGGCCGCCGGGGTCGTCGCGCAGGTCGATGATGAGGCCTTTGAGCGGGCCGCCGTTGGTGCGGTGCATGGCTTGCAGGGCTTCGGCCATGGCGGGCACGGTGCGCTCTTGGAATTGGCTGATGCGCAAATAGCCGTAGCCGGGCTCGATGAGGTCGTGGCGCACGCTGCGTACTTTGATGATGGCGCGGGTGAGGGTAACCACGATGGGCTGGGGTGTGTCTTTGCGGAGGAGGGTGAGGGTGATTTTGGTGCCGGGCTCGCCGCGCATGCGCTTCACGGCATCGTTTACGCTCATGCTGCGGGTGGAGGCATCGTCGATTTTGATGATGTAGTCGCCGCTTTTGATGCCGGCGCGTTCGGCGGGGGTGTCTTCAATGGGGGAGACCACTTTAACGAAGCCGTCTTCGCTGCCCACTTCCATACCCAGGCCGCCGAATTCGCCTTTGGTGGATTCCTGCATATCGGCGTAGTCTTTGAGGTTCATATACTCGGAGTGCGGGTCGAGGTTGGAAACCATGCCTTTGAGCGCGCCTTCGAGGATTTCGTCGTCGGTTTTGTCTTGATAGTAGTTGGCTTTCACCTGGCTGTACACTTCGGCCATGGTGCGCAGTGAATCCACCGGCAGGGGCTGCTGGCTGCGGGTTTCGGCAAAGCTCTGCATGCTCAGGCTCACGGCGATGCCGGTGAAGGTACCCAGGGTGTAGAGGGCGATTTTTTTGAAGGTGTTGTTGGACATAATGGGTGTTGGTCTTTCAGGTTTTGTTAATCTGAGCCCGGATAATCGGCGGTGGCGGTAGCTGTGTTTTTTCAGGTAGCCTGCCGTGTGGCTCGAAAGGCTGAACTTTAGGCAAATTTGCTTGTTCCAGCAAGGGGGTGGGGGAAAATAAATGTTAAACGGGGCGGGGATGGATTGTTGGAAGGAGGTGGATGGCAAGGCTGGCTGGGAAATACGGCGGATGTTTGAGCTTTGTTGGCACTATATTTTCAGGTAGCCTTTGGCGCGGATTAAAGGCTACCTGAAATTTTTGCTCCCGGTTTGGCTAGTTTACCCATGAGGCGGGGTTCATGGCTTGGTTGCGGTAGCGGATTTCGAAGTAGAGGCCGTTTTCGCCGTCGGGGAGGCTGCCGCTGCGGCCGATGGTTTGGCGGGCGGATACGCGGCTGCCTGCGCCGGCGCTGATTTGGGAGAGGCCGGTGTAGATGCTGAGGTAGCCGTCGCCGTGGTCGATGATGACGGTGTTGCCGTAGCCTTGCAGGGGGGCGGCGTAGGCGACTTCGCCTTCGGCGATGCTGCGCACGGCGGTGGGCGGGGTGCTGATGAAGAGGCCTTTCCAGGTGCCGCCGCCGGGTCGGGCTTGGCCGAAGCGGCCGCTGATGCTGCCGCTGGCAGGGCGTTGCAGACGGCCTTGCATGCGGCTGAAGCCGCGGCTTTGCGGTTCTTGGGCTTCGGGGGCTTCGAGGGCGAGGTCTTCGGCGGTGAGGGTGTTGCGGTTGGGGGTGTCCGGCTGTTCGGGCGGGGTGGGGCGGGTTTCGTTCGGACGAAGCTCGCTTGTGTTCGAACCGTTGTGTTCGTTTTCAGGTAGCCTTTGGGAGCGTGGGGCGGGTTTGTTGCTGTTTTGGGCTTGTTGGGCTTGCTGCTGGCGGCGTTGGCGCAGGATTTGGGCGCGGCGCTGGCGCTCGGCTTCCTGCCGTTGGGCGGAGCGGCGGCTGAGGCTGGCGATGAGGCCGTTGAGGCGGCTTTCGTTTTGGCGCAGGGTTTGCAGCTTGGCGGTTTCGCGGCTGATGTCTTGCTCGAGGCTTTGCTGTTGGCGTTGCTGCTGTTGCTGTTGGCGGCCGAGGCGGGCGGCGGTGGTTTGCTGCTGGCGTTTGAGGGCGTCGAGCCGCTTGAGCTGTTCGTTGATGCTGTCTTGCTGCTGTTTGAGCTCTTGGCGGTTGTGTTGCAGCTGGGTGAGGGCTTCGGCGTTGGCTTGGTTGAGGTGGCGCAGGTATTCGAGGTGGCGGCCTTTCTGCTGGGGGTCGGCGTTTTGCAGAAACAGGGTTACGGCGTTGGGCTGCTGGTTGCGATAACGGCTGTTGAGCAGGCGGGCGGCTTGGGCTTGGGTGTTTTGGATGCGGGTTTGCAGGCTGTCGAGCTTGGCCTGCATGGCTTGCAGCTCGCGCCAGGCGGTTTGGCGGCTGCGGGTGAGGCGGTCGAGCTCGCGGCGCACGGTGTCGAGTTCGCTTTGGGTTTGGCGGATGTTGCTTTGCAGCTGGCGTTGTTCGCTTTGCTGCTGTTGGAGTTTGCGGTTGCTCTCGCCGATGGCGCGCTGCACTTGGCGCAGGTCGTCTTTGGGCGCGGCGGCGGCGGGTAGGGCGCTGCAGAGGAGGGCGAGGAGGATGAGGATTTTGCTGTGCTTCATGAGGCTACCTGAAAAAGGAGAGGCTACCTGAAAAGGGTTTAGAGGAAATGGAGGTGTTCGGCAAGGATGAGCGTGCCGATGCCGATGAGGACGAGGCCGCCGAGGATTTCGGCGTGTTTGCCAATGGCGCTGCCCAGGAAGCTGCCCAAACGCAGGCCGATGGCGGCCATGATGGTGGTGGCCAGGCCGATGGTGAGGGCGGTGAGCAGGATGTTGACTTCGAGGAAGGCCAGGCCGACACCGACGATCATGGAGTCGATGCTGGTGGCGAAGGCGATGGCGACGAGCATGAGCGGCGAGGGTGGGCGGCGGCCGGATTGGCCGCTTTCGGGCTGCGCCTGTTCAGATTGTTCCCCGGCGGGCTGTTCCGGCTGCAGCGCGCCGTAAGTCATGCGCAGGCCGAGCAGAAGTAGCAGGGTGAAGGCGATCCAGTGGTCCCAATCGGCGATGTAGTGTTGTGCCACGGAGCCGATTGCCCAGCCGATGAGCGGGGTGAGGGTTTCCACGCTGCCGAACACGGCGGCAGTGCGCAGCGTGCCCCGGCGGGTGGGCGTGCCGATGGCGGCGCCTTGGGCGATGGCCGCGGCGAAGGCGTCCATAGACATGCCGAAGGCGAGGGCGAGGATGGTGAGGAAGCTCATGGCGGGTGGAGGCTACCTGAAAGCTTTCAGGTAGCCTGCTGCTGGGCAGTCAAACAAACTCAATCAGGCTCTCGCCGCTCATTTCCTGCGGCTTGGGCAGGCCGAGCATGGCGAGGAGGGTGGGCGCGATATCTTTCAGCGCACCGCCGGCCTTGATGCGGGCGGGGCGGCCGACATACAGGAAGGGCACGGGGTTGGTGGTGTGCTGGGTGTGCGGCTGGCCGTTGGCGGGGTCGAACATCTGCTCGCAGTTGCCGTGGTCGGCGGTAATCAGCACTTCGCCGCCGGCTGCTTGGGCGGCGGCCACGATTTTGCCCACGCAGTCGTCGAGCGTTTCCACCGCTTTAATAGTGGCGGCCAGCACGCCGCTGTGGCCGACCATGTCGCCGTTGGCGAAGTTGCACAGAATCACGTCGAAACGTTTGGCGGCGAGGCTGTCGAGGATGTGTTGGCACACTTGCGGCGCGCTCATTTCGGGCTGCAAATCGTAGGTGGCGACTTTGGGCGAGGGCACGAGGATGCGCTCTTCGCCGGGATAGGGCTCTTCGCGGCCGCCGCTGAGGAAGTAGGTAACGTGTGGATATTTCTCGGTTTCGGCAATGCGCAGCTGGCTGATGCCTTGGGCGGACAGGTATTCGCCCAGGCCGTTGCGGATACTTTCTTGGGCAAACAGCACAGGGAAGCGGTATTGGCTGCCGTAGCTGGTGAGCGAGGTGAAATAGCCGGGGCGGAAGCGCTGCTGGCGCGGGAAGCCTTGGAAATCGTCGAACAGCAGGGCTTGGGTGAGCTCGCGGGCGCGGTCGGCGCGGAAGTTCATGAAGACAACCGCATCGCCGTCGTGCAGGGCGGCTGCGGGGTCGATGACGGTGGGCTGCACGAATTCATCGTGTTCGCCGCGTTTATAGGCGGCGGCCAGGGCTTGCAGCGGCGTATCGGCGCGGAACGGGGCTTGGCCGAACAGGGCGTTATAGGCCTGCTCAACGCGCTCCCAGCGGTTGTCGCGGTCCATGGCGAAGAAGCGACCGACCACGCAGCCCACTTTCACTTGCTGGTGTTGCTCGCAATAGCTTTGCAGGGTTTTCAGGTAGCCTTCCGCACTTTGCGGCGGGGTATCGCGGCCGTCTAGGAAGGGATGAAACACGATTTTCTGCATACCGGCGGCCAGGGCGGCATCGGCCACGGCGAAGAAGTGGTTGATGTGGCTGTGTACGCCGCCGTCGGAGAAGCAGCCGAGCAGGTGTACGGTTTTCGTGGGGCTTTGCCAGGCGGCGGTGAGGGCGGGGTTTTGCGCGAGCGAGCCATTTTCGATGGCCATATCGATGCGGGTGATGTCTTGCGCCACCACGCGGCCGGCACCGATATTCAAATGCCCCACTTCAGAGTTGCCGAACTGGCCGGCGGGCAGGCCCACCATGCGTTCGGAGGCATCGATCGTGCCGTAGGCGTATTCGGCTTTGAGGCGGTCGAGATTGGGGGTGTTGGCGAGGAGGACGGAGTTGTCGTCACCTTCGAGGCGGTGGCCGAAGCCGTCGAGAATGAGAAGAACGATGGGTTTGGTGAGCTTGCTCATGGTGTGCGTTTCAGATGGAAATTGGGATGACGGCATTATATAGCGGATTGGGTGGGAATTGAATGCGGGGGTAGGGCAGGGGGCTGTTAGGGAGAGGGTTGGGCAAAGGGGGGTTGGCACAAAAGGCTACCTGAAAATTTCAGGTAGCCTTTGTTGCTCACGGCTGCAAATAGCGCCGTGCCATCTCCTCTAGTTGCTTGTCGTATGCCTTACAGAATTCAGTTTGGCTGACATCGATCTGCTTGCCGGCCAGTATCGTATCAACCGTCTCTGGCGTGATCGCATCATTTATAAATTCATCTTGCAGCGTTCGGTAAATCTCTCTGCTCTCTGCCTGTATTTCCGGGTTTTCCCATGTTGCGTTACATTCAGATTGCCTTTTTGCCAACCGGATAAGCAGTGGATGTCTTTCATTTTAATGGCACACACCAGTGCGAAAACCCAGTGCACTCATATCCAACAGAAAAGTTCGGCAATCTCGGATGGGCGGTTGCGCGACAGCCAGCGTGGGGAACAGTATTGATAAGACGATAATTTTTCTGAACATGGTTCGCTCCTTGATTGCTATATTGAAGGCTACCTGAACAAGCCAAATCGGTTTTCAGGTAGCCTTTATTCAGCCAAACGGCCTTACACCACAATATTCACCAGCCGTTTCGGCACGACGACGATTTTCTTCGGCTCTTTGCCTTCCATGAATTTTTGCGCGCCGGCGGTGGCGAGGGCGGCGGCTTTCACGGCGGCTTCGTCCGCGTCAGCGGCGATTTGGATTTTGTCGCGCAGTTTGCCGTTCACCTGCACCATCATTTCTATCTCGGTCTGTACCAGCGCGGCGTTGTCCACGGCGGGCCAGCTTTGCTGCCACAGGTTGCCGCCGGCCAGTTCGCACCACAGGGTTTCGCAGATGTGCGGCACGATGGGCGACAGCAGCAGGACAACCGCTTCCAGCACTTCGCGGGCGACGGCTTGGCCTTGTTCGCCGGAGGTGTCGGTTTTGTCGTATTGGTTCAGCAGCTCCATCACGGCGGCGATGGCGGTGTTGAACTGCTGGCGGCGGTCGTAGTCGTCCGTTACTTTGGCGATGGTGCTGTGCAGCTTGAAGCGCAGGTCTTTCAGGCTGCCCGACAGGGCTTCCTGGCTACCTGAAAACTTGCTCGCGCCGCTGCCGCCGTTTTGCACGAATTCG
>CAUPYH010000088.1:0-6823 GCA_963515595.1 uncultured Eikenella sp.
GTTCGTGGCTGCGCCACACACCCCACCTGAGGATGGCACAAACTTTAAAACCAAGTTGTAGGGTGTGTGCGGTACGCACGCACGCGTTCTATCCCTTGAGGCAGCCTGAAACCGCGTGGGCATAAATGCCCACCCTACATCCCAAAAAAGTAGCCTGCACTTTAAAACCTCCAAAGTGCAGGCTGCTTTTTTGCCGTTGATATGCTACATCACACATCAACGGCATCGGTGCTATAGTCGATTAAAATTGCAATGATACGGCGTTGGCTCGCCTTGACGTACTACCTGTACGCCTTGCGGCTCGCCGCCTTGTCTCATTTTTATTTTAATCCACTATATATTGGGGAAACTATGGAATCAACAGAAAAGTAAACCATTGACTCCACTAACTGCCGTAATTGGAAAAAATGGTGTAGGGGAAAGTACCATTTTTGATGCATTTGGTTTTCTATCGGATTGTTTGAAGTTTGGTGTAGAGGAAGCCTGCGATAAACAAGGAATAAGTGGATATGAACGTTTATTTTCTAAAGGCCAAGAAGGAAAAAAGGGATTGGGATACGGAATCTGTGTTTTCAGGCTGCCTGAAAATCTTCATCAAATATTTACAACAATTTTACCGCATCTTTACATTCATTCCCCATAATGGCTTTCTTATTACAGTGAATGAATGCACCTTATCTACTTTCAGGAAGATTGAGAAATGTCAGAGAAAACCCATCCAACCGTTTCGAGAATAGTGCGGACAGCGGTATTTGCGGCGGGCATCGCTATTGCGGTTTACGCCACGGATTTAATTGTAAAACAGTATCAAAAACACAAAGCAGAAGAGCGGCGGCGACAGGCACAGAGTTTGTTGGCGCAAACGGTTGCCGCACTGAAAAAACGCCTGCCGCCCCCCGAATCTCCGGATTTGGCGGACAAAATGCCGCAGGATTTCAGCCCGTATCTGCGCTGGCAGGTATTGTACTATCCGCGTTTAAATGCCTATAAATACACGTTTCTGCCACGGTATAAATATAACGACAGAGGCATCCCTACCGGATTGCGACCCACCGGTGCGACATCAGACTACATTCCCGATTTACTGGAGCGCCGCAGTATTTGGTTTAAAGCGGAAAACGGACACTGGCGGTGCTTTGCAGGCGTGAAGCCGTCTGTGCAGATTGCCGAATGCAGCGACAGGGAGGTTGTCAAAGGACTGACCATGGAGGACCACAGACAGATTTTCCGGCAGAAAGCGGCAGATTGCGTCCGCAAAAAAATTGTGTGGAAACGCCAAGAAGAATATATTTACCGCATAAGCAACCAGACCTCTGCTGAAAACGTGTATTTGGATTTTGCCGGCGCACCACCGTCTGTCAGCCTGATTTTATTGTCTGAAAAACCGACCAATTGGTATTTGGGCAATCTGCAACACACAACAATCGAACAGATTGCCGGCTGGCATTCCGAATCGTCCGAAAAAGGAATACGGATTTTCGGTTTGCCGAATTACACTGCCGATAAAGACACATACACACCGTTTGCCGACATACAGGAACTGCACGACGACTGCGTGCGGCTAAACCGCTACGACATCAATTTTTATCCGCCCGATTATGAGGGTAAGGATTTCGGCGAATGGTTTTTCAGGCAGCCTGAAAAGCAGTTTAACGCTATCGTGCTGACCGATGCCGCACCCAAAAACGCCTTATTCTCCGCCACTGCCAACGGAAGGCAGCCTGAAAATATGATGCTGCTCAACACAGTATCCAGATTTACCAACTCCGGGCGCGACGTGGGCTTAACCGATGCGGCAATCAACAGCATTGAATGGCAATGCAGCGACGGACAGCAGATTGCCGGATATAAAACACCAAGCATCCGGTGTGTGCCTTATCTGTCGGGAAAGCCGTTGCATGGAGAAACACAACAAGACCTGGGCGGGGTTGTCCTGTCAGACAACAAACTCAGGCTGGAAGACTTCAAATGGTATGACCTTCCCGATTGGGCAAAGCGGCAACTGGAAACCGCTCCCCAAAGCAGCCTGAAAAAAGACACGGTTACGATAGACGGCAAGCCGTATCCTTTGTCGTGTCTGCGACAGCAGCAGGGATGTCCGAAATAGGGTGAATAAAGACGCTGCTGCCTTGTGCCTTTCGCATTTTTATTCGCCATCATTTGGCGACATACTCCGCAAACACAGGACAGACTGTGCTTTCAGGCTGCCTGAAACGCCTTATCCGCCCGTCATGGAAAGTAAGCGTAGGGTGGGCACTCGTTGCCCACGCGTTCTATGCTCCAAGGCAGCCTGAAACCTCGTGGGTATGAATGTCTACCCTACATCCCAAAAAAAGCAGCCTGCACTTTGAAGCCTCCAAAGTGCAGGCTGCTTTTTCGTTGTACGGCATTCTCAGGTAGCCTGTAGGTACGATTAGCCACAGCAAGCCGTAGCCTGTATCCCCACCAACCGCGTGCGTGGCTGCGCCACACACCCTACCTGCGGGCGGCACAAGCTTTAAAACCGAGGTGTAGGGTGTGTGCGGCATGTACGTACGCGTTCTTTGCCGTTCACACCATTGTTTTAAAATTTCAGACGACCTCAAACGTCGTCTGAAAATTTCTTAGTGCAAAGACTGTCTGAAAACCGTGAATCCGTTTTCAGACGTCCTTTGTTTCATTTCAGGTAACGAATATAATAACGTATAGGCTGATTCCCACCAGTTGGTTCAAAGCCCAACAATAATCCATTTTAAAAAAGAACCCTCCAATCATGACCTATCCGGAAGCACTGCAACAACTTCAATACTGGCTGACAAACAGTCAAACATCTCACTCAAACCATCTGAATTTTAATGCACATCCCCTTTCAGCCGCTGAATTGCAGGCGATACGCGAATATACGCAGAACAAGCTGCCTGAAAGCTATTATTTATTCTTACAGCAATGCGGCACGGGGGATTTCTTCTATTCATGGTACACCAGCGTGATAGATCAAACCGTATCTCAAATGCCCAAAATAGAAATCTACAACCTCGCCCAACTGCAAGAGCAAAATACCTATTACCAACAACTATTGCGCGAAGAGCTTGACGATCTACCTCCTGACGAACACCCCGACATAGGCGAAATCTTTATCATCGGCGCACATCACAGTATGGGAGATTGGTTCGGTTTTGACCTATCCCGTGCCGAGCCCAACTTCGATATTTTTATCCACGATGCTGCCAATCCCGCCACCTATGCCGAAGAAGCCGAATGGCGGCGTTTTGAAGATTGGATCATCCGTTGTGTGGAAAGCGAGGGAGAAGATACTCTTTGAGCAAACCGCAGCCTACATCCCCACCAGCTGCGTGCATAGTTGTGCCATATACCCCGCCAATAAACAACAAGGCCGCCTGAATTTTCAGACGGCCTCTTCGTTTGCGGCGTTACCGCTTATTCAATAACGACCCTCGCATTCAGCGGCTGTACGGGGCGGCTGTTGTGCGAACCGATGGCGCGGGTGAATTTCTCCGCTTGCGCCTGGTCGATGTGGTCATAAGTTTTCAACACCAGCCATGATACGCCTTCGGTGCATGGCGGCGTGGTCAGCGAGCCGGCGAAGCGGTAGTAGCGCAGGTTGCGCGGCAGCAGGGACGAAGCGTCGAACGGCTGATCCAGTTTCACTTTTCCTGCCGTCATCGGCATGGCGTCCCAAATGGAGGCCAAGCGGTCGTTGGTTTTGCCGGCTTCGTACAGCACGGCCAATACCAAAGGCTGTTTGTTTTCGTCCAAGTGGACGAAGTGGGCTTCCATCGGGAAGGTGCGGCCTTTGATTTGGTTTTCGCTCGGCACGTGGAAGTGGAACTGTTTCAGGGTGTAGGTGCGGCCGTTCACGGTCAGGGTGTTGCCGCCTTCAGGATAATTGACCTGAATGGTGTGGCCGTTGTTTTCTACTTCTACGGCGCTCGGACGGTAATTGACTTTAATGGAAGGCAGGCGGCCGGAAACGGTTTCGGTAATGTTGACGGGGGATTGGTTTTTGCCTGTGGAGCACAAGCGGAACTCTTCGGACAGATTGCCCCAGCTTTCGGGAGAGTCATGTCCGGTGTAGCCCCAATGGGTGTGGTCACCGTGTGCGGCAGCGGAAACAGCAGTACAGGCCAACAGCAGGACAGCAGTCAGGCGCGGTAAAGTGCGGGGGAAACGAGGCATTGCAAGGTCCTTTCTATTAAGGAGTGGAAAAAAGCGTTGCAGTGCGTATGTAAATATTTTTATTTTTTATTGAAAGATAGCTATATTGAATGGTTCGGTCAAGCTTTCCCGGCCTCCAAACTATTAGAGCAATGAAGTTAAAACGAATTCATTTCACCACCATCCTACTTTATTTTGAATTACTATTAGGCAGGCTGCCCTTATCCGACAAAATATTAATACCCGCGCCGAAGTGCCGAATTTGATTCAAATAATGCAAGCCCCTATATTTATTCACTCCGCCCGGCAAAATACCGTTGCTACTCATTACCTCCCAAAGGCTACCTGAAATTTTCAGGTAGCCTCTATCCCTTCCTCTGCCCTCTCGCCGAAATACCCTCGCACCAAATCCAGCACATTCTCCAACAGCGGATCGTGCTGCCCCTCATGCCAGGCCAGGGTCACGCTGGTGATTTGGATATCGTCGTTCAGCGGCCGCAACACGGCGTTATCGGGCAGGTAGCGTTCGGAAGACACCGGCACCAATGCCACGCCCTGCTCGCAACCGGCAAAGGCTACCTGTAAGGCGATAGAGCGCACTTCGTGCAGGATATTGGGCACAAAGCCGGCGCGTTGGCAGGCGGCAAGCAGGGCGTCGAAGGAATCTGGGCTGACTGCGCGCTCAAACATCACAAAGCCTTCGCAAGCCAGGTCTTTTAAATCTATCGACTCGCGCTCGGCAAAGGGATGACTTTTCGGCAACACCACGGCCAGCGGCTCGCGGCGCAGGGTGTGCAGGCGGATGGTGCTGTCCCATGGGATTTCCAGGCGGGCGAAGGCGAGATCGATGTCGCCCGCTTGCAGCAGCGGCTCGGCGTCGCCACTGTCGATTTCGCGCACTCGCACAGTGAGCGTGGGATAGTGCCGGTGGATGTGTTCGATGAGCGGCGGTACCACTTCCAACAGCGCCATGGTAATCGCACCAATATGCAGAATGCCGCTGTGGCCGGCGGCGATTTCCTGCACGGTGGTTTGCAGCCGCTGCATCTGTTCGGCAAATTTGCGCACGGCGGGCAAGATGGAATAGCCGGCGGCGGTGAGTTTGGTGCCGCGCCGCGAGCGTTCAAACAGCACCATACCCAAGGCCTGCTCGAGCTGTTTGATATGTTCGGTGAGCGGCGGCTGCGACATATTCAGCCGCTCGGCGGCACGCCCGAAATGTTCTTCTTCGGCCACGGCAAGAAACATCCACAAATGGCGAATGAGGCGGAAATTTATCATCTGCTTTCCCTATCACAGACTTCCTTAAGCAGTATTTTATATATCAAGAAACCGGTTGTATAGTATGGCTACCTGAGTATTTGGGAGTATGTAAATGTTCGGTATTATTAATTTTTCTGCTTATTTGCTTGCCGTGTTGCTGCTGGTGTTGCTGCCCGGGCCGAATATGATTTACTGCTTATCAGTGGCCGGGCAATACGGCACCAAAACGGGTTGGAGCGCCTTCGCCGGCATCTTTGTCGGCAACGGCGTGTTGATTGTGGCTTCCACTTTCGGCGCCAGCGCCCTGCTGCAAACCTATCCTTCTTTATTTAACGCGCTGCAACTGGCCGGCGGCGCATACTTGGCCTATTTGGGCATCATGCTGCTGCGTGAAGGCTGGCTCAAATTGCATCATGCTGCCGCTGCCAAAGCCGAAGGCCATACTGCTGAAGGCACCCTGCTGCAAGTGTTCCGCAAATCCCTCACCATTTCCTTGCTCAATCCGCAAAGCCTGCTGTTTTTTCCCGCCATCATGGTGCAGTTTGTCGATATCCGCTACGAACACCCGCACCTGAGCTTCCTGCTCTTGGGCGGCACCTTCCAGCTGTGCAGCCTGCTGTGCATGGGCACGCTGATTCTGATGGCGAACTCGGTTGGCCGTGTGGGCACCAAATACAGCCGTGTGGCTGCGTTCGGTAAAAGCGGTGCCGGTGCCCTGTTTATCTTCTTCGCCGCCAAACTGTGGATGGCTACCGCCATCGTCTAAACTCAATCCTAACTTGCTGCTTCAGGCTACCTGAAAATAGTGTGCCGCACTTCCGCACCAAACTCCTATCCGCAACAGCCATGATTTTTCAGGTAGCCTTTTTTTGCGGACAGCAGAGACCGCTCCCACCATTTTCAGGTAGCCTGTCTTTTACACAAAGAGGCTACCTGAACACTATCTGCCCAACTCTTTTTTCCAATACCGATTATTTTTCAGGCAGCCTTCTCCCCAGCCAAGGCTACCTGAAAACCTGCTAGGGTTTGCTGACAGCTACTTTTCCAAGCGGATTGTGCTCCAAAGGCGGCAGATTTAAGGCGGAAACCGCAGCAAGGTTGGACACCTTGCGAGGATTTCCAACGCGGAAGATGCCGCCTTTGGGGTAAAAAGACGCGGAAACCAGCAGTTGTCAACAGCCCCTAAGCTATTGCTGCCAATCCGCTTTAGGCTATAATCGCCATTTTTCATTATCTTCCGGTTTCCTTTTGAAATTCGCCACCCGCTTGCGCCGCGCGCGCCGCTACCGGCCATATCAGCCGAAGGCAGTAATGCCGGCACACTATATTTCCTGCCATTCCTGCGGGCTTGAGCTGCGCCTGCCGCCGCTCAAGCCGGGGAAAGCAGCGTTTTGCCCGCGCTGCG
>CAUPYH010000089.1:0-6821 GCA_963515595.1 uncultured Eikenella sp.
CGCATCATTTCCACTTCCTGCATGAAGCCGAAGGTGCGGGCGCGGGCGATTTCTTCCACATATGATGCACCGGCGAAATCGATTTCAAAGGTGGGGTTGCTGCGGTTGAACACGGGGTGATCGAAATTGATGGTGAGACTGACTTTAAAGCCGTCATACGGGGTAAAGCGCACCCATTTGCCCGGCTCCTGCACTTCCGCCGGCTTCAAAATACGCAAAAAGCGTTTTTCGGCTTTTTGATCCACTATGCCCGCATCCTGCAGCAGATACAAAAAAGGCAGGCTGGAGCCGTCCATAATCGGAATTTCCGGCGCATTCAATTCAATCAACACATTATCAATGCCGTAGGCGGCCAGTGCCGACATTAAATGCTCAATCGTGCCCACCCGCACGCCGTCTTCAGTAACGATGGTGGAGGAGAGGCGGGTGTCGT
Organism: uncultured Eikenella sp.; assembly: GCA_963515595.1. Classification (GTDB taxonomy): domain Bacteria; phylum Pseudomonadota; class Gammaproteobacteria; order Burkholderiales; family Neisseriaceae; genus Eikenella. Next base: position 434 of record CAUPYH010000089.1, read on the forward strand.
TGATCAATTCGGGCACGAGCTTGATCGGGCGGCTCTGTTCGCCGGCCAAATCAGTGCGGCGGAATACGATGCCGCTGTTTTCGGCAGCCGGATGCAGGGTGAGCAAAACCCGCTCGCCGGAATGCAGGCCGACGCCGGTGGCTTGAACGGATTGGGCTAGGGTGCGCTGTTTCATAAAAACTCCGAAAAATCTGCATAAAGCAGCTGCCATCATACGGGAAATATGTTTGCCTGTCTTTCCGATTAAATTTGGCTATGGTTTGTTTTCAGGTAGCCCCAAGGGAAAAGGCTACCTGAAACTTAATACAGCCGACTTATTAAGCTTCATCTTGTATAATTCCACCTGTTCCAACCACAGGCTTTTTCTCCAATGAAGATTTTACTGGTGCGCCTCTCCAGCATGGGCGATCTTATCCACACCCTGCCGGCAGTGCAGGATTTGGCCCTGCATTGCCCGCAGGTGGAGCTGCATTGGCTGGCCGAAGCCGGGTTTGCTGATATTGCGCGCTTGCATCCGTTTGTGGCCAAGGTGATTACGATGCGCTGGCGGCAGTGGCGCAAGCGGCTGTTTGCAGCGGATACGCGGCGGCAGATGCGCACGCTGAAGCAGGATTTGGCCGGTGGCGGCTATGATTTCGTGCTCGATAGCCAAGGCCTGATAAAAAGCGCGTGGTTTGCCCACCAGGCGGGCGTGCCGGTGAAGGGTTTGGACAAACACAGCGCGCGCGAGGGCTGGGCGGCGGCGTTTTATGCGCAAGGTTTTCAGGTAGCCAAAGGACGCGATGCGGTGTGGCGCAACCGCGAGCTGTTTGCCCAAGTGTTCGGTTATCGGTTTGACGGTACGGTGGATTTCGGCGTGTGTGTGCCGGAAGGTGCGGCGGTGCAGGGGCTACCTGAAAACTATCGTGTGGCTTTGCACGCCACCAGCCGTGAGAGCAAATTGTGGTCGGACGAATATTGGGTGGAATTGTTGAATCGGCTGCATGTAGCAGACGGTGCGGCGGTGTGGCTGCCGTGGGGCAGCGAGGTAGAACGGCAGCGCGCATTGGCCTTGGCCAATCAGATAGAGGCGGCGCAGGTGCCGGAAGAAAAGCTCGACCTGCTGCAGGCGGCCTATGTGTTGCGCGGCGCGCGCAGCGTTATCGGTGTGGATACCGGCCTGCTGCATTTGGCCAATGCGCTGGATAAGCCGCTGATCGGCATTTATACCGACAGCGATCCAGTAAAAACCGGCGTGCAACCCTCGGCTTGGGCAGAGAATATGGGCGGCATAGGTCGCCCGCCACGGCCGGAGGAAGTGTTTGAACGTTTGCTCCTGCTTGAGCAGGTTTATCAAGACAGCCGGAAGATTTTTAGGTAGCCTCAGAAGTTTATGGCCGTGTTTTAGCCATACTTGCATTATTCCCGCCAAATCGGCACAATCAGCCCGTTTTGCCGGATAAGTGAATCACTAACTAGATAGAAGGAAAAGGAAATTTCATGAAAGCACTGGTTGCTGTAAAGCGGGTGGTGGATTACAACGTGAAAGTGCGGGTGAAGGCAGACGGTTCGGATGTGGACATTGGCAATGTGAAAATGTCGATGAACCCGTTTGACGAAATTGCCATGGAAGAGGCAGTGCGCCTGAAAGAGGCTGGAAAAATCAGCGAAATCGTAGTTGTATCGTTGGGCGTGAAGCAGTGCGAAGAAACGCTACGTACCGCGCTGGCCATGGGCGGTGATCGCGCTATTCATGTGCAAACCGATGATTATTTGGAGCCTTTGGCTGTAGCCAAGCTGTTGCGCAAAATCGCCGAGCGCGAGCAGCCGCAGCTGATTTTGTTAGGCAAACAGGCGATTGATGATGACGCCAACCAAACCGCGCAAATGCTGGCCGCCTTGCTCAACGCGCCGCAGGGCACGTTTGCCAGCAAAGTGGAATTGGGCGAAAACGAAGTAACCGTGGTGCGCGAAGTGGATGGCGGTTTGGAAACCGTGGCTTTGAAGCTGCCGGCAGTGGTCAGCGCCGATTTGCGTTTGAACGAGCCGCGTTATGTGAAGCTGCCCAATATCATGCAGGCCAAGAAAAAACCGCTGGAAAAGCTTGCTGTGGAAGAATTGGGTGTGGACATTACACCTAAATTGCAGCAGCAGAAAGTGGCCGAGCCCAAACCGCGCAGCGGCGGCGTGAAGGTGCAAAGCGTGGCCGAACTGGTGGCCAAATTGAAAAACGAAGCCAAAGTAATTTGAGGATAAAGCCATGACTGTATTGATTATTGCCGAACACGACAACCAGCATTTGGCCGCCGCTACACGGCATGCCGTTACTGCTGGCAGCAAGCTGGGCGAAGTGCATGTATTGGTGGCTGGTAGTGGCGCGGCAGAGGTAGCTGAGCAGGCCAAACAAGTGGCCGGGGTGGCTAAAGTATTGCTGGCCGATGCCGAACATTATGCCGGTGGCTTGGCTGAAGAGCTTGCACCTTTAGTAGTGAAATTGGCAGCGGGCTACCGCTATATTACCGCTGCTGCCAGCACCTTCGGTAAAAACCTGCTGCCGCGCGTGGCCGCCCTGTTAGATTGCCCACAGGTTTCCGATTTAACTGAAATCGTAGATAGTAAAACTTTTGTGCGCCCGATTTATGCCGGTAACGCCTTTGCCACCGTTTCCAGCGATGCGGAAACCTTGGTGCTCACCTTCCGTACCACTGCCTTTGCCGAAGCTGCTGCTAGCGGTGGACAGGCCGAAGTGGTGCAGGTAGAGGCCGCTCCGGCTCAGGGTTTGAGCCGTTTCATTAGTCGCGAGCTGGTGAAATCCGACCGCCCGGAGCTTACGCAGGCCAGAGTGGTGGTTTCCGGTGGGCGCGCCTTGGGTAGTGTTGAGCAGTTTAATGAGTTGTTGCTGCCCCTGGCTGATAAACTTGGTGCTGCCATCGGCGCTTCACGAGCAGCGGTAGACGCGGATTATGCGCCCAATGATTACCAAGTAGGCCAAACCGGCAAAGTGGTGGCACCAGAGCTGTATATCGCCATCGGTATTTCCGGCGCTATCCAGCACACCGCCGGTATGCAGGACAGCAAAGTCATCGTGGCCATCAACAAAGATCCGGAAGCGGCTATTTTCAATATTGCCGACTACGGCTTGGTGGCCGACCTGTTTGAAGCTGTGCCGGAGCTGACTGCGGCATTGAGTAATTAAGCGTTTCATGCGTTCGTGTTTCACGTGAAACACAGCAGGCTACCTGAAAACAATCTGCTTTCAGGTAGCCTGTTTCTTATATAATCAGCTTATTTCCTGATACCACCATTGCTATGTCAGCTTCTGATACTCCCTGCACCTACCGCACCTTGGCCGAACCCGGCCAGGCCGAGTTTAAAGACAAAGGCAGCCGCTTTATCGCCTTTGCCTATCCCGTGCGCACGGCGGCAGAAGTGAAAAACCATGTGGACGCACTACGGCAGGAACACCACAAGGCGCGGCATTGGTGCTATGCCTACCGTTTGGGCACAGACGGCTTGCAATTTCGTGCCAATGACGATGGCGAGCCTTCCGGCAGCGCCGGCCGGCCGATTTTGGGCCAGATTGATTCGGCCGGGTTAACCGATGTTTTGGTGGCGGTGGTACGCTATTTCGGCGGCACGCTGCTGGGCGTGCCCGGCCTGATTCATGCCTACAAAACCGCCACCCAAATAGCCTTGCAGCAAACCGCGCAGGTGGAAAAAAATATTGAAAAACGGGTAACCCTGCGCTGCGATTACCCGCATTTGAGCGAGATTTTGCGGCTGGCCAAGCAGCACGGCGTGGAAGTGTTGCAGCAGGATTTGCAACTGGATTGCCGCCTGCATTGCGCCGTGCCGCTAGCTAATTATGCCGCCTGCCTGGATGCCTGGCAGAAAACGCGTGTGGTGGAAATTTTGGAAGACATGCAAGAAAATGAAGAGGCTACCTGAAAATCTGTTTTCAAGTTTCAGGTAGCCTTTATAGCCAACGAAATCTTATTTGAAAAGGACAACTTCATGAAATTACTCGTTATCGGCAGCGGCGGGCGTGAACATGCGCTGGCGTGGAAGCTGGCGCAGTCGCCCAAAGTGCGAACCGTATTTGTTGCGCCCGGCAATGCCGGCACCGCACAAGAACCCAAGCTGCAAAACCTGCCTTTGAAAACGCATCAGGAACTGATTGATTTCTGCCGCCGTGAGCAAATTGCCTTCACTGTAGTCGGCCCCGAAGCGCCGCTGGCAGCCGGTATAGTGGACGATTTCCGCGCTGCCGGTCTGCCAGCGTTCGGTCCCACCCGTGCCGCTGCGCAGCTGGAAAGCTCCAAAGATTTCGCCAAGGCCTTTATGGCGCGGCACGGCATTCCCACCGCGCGATATCAAACCTTTGCCGATGCGGCTGCCGCCCATGATTATGTGGCTGCCAAAGGCGCGCCGATTGTGATTAAGGCAGACGGTTTGGCCGCCGGAAAAGGCGTGGTGGTGGCGCAAACCGAAGAGCAGGCGCACCAAGCCATCGACCAAATGCTGCTCGACAATAAAATGGGCGATGCCGGTGCGCGCGTGGTGATTGAAGACTTTTTGAAGGGCGAGGAAGCCAGCTTTATCGTGATGGTGGACGGCACAAATGTGCTACCGATGGCCACCAGCCAAGACCACAAACGCCTGCTCGACGGCGACCTCGGCCCGAATACCGGCGGCATGGGCGCATACAGCCCCGCACCTATCGTTACACCCGAAGTGTATCAACGCGCCATGGAAGAAATCATCCTGCCCACTGTACGCGGTATGCGCGAAGAAGGCCATGAATTTACAGGGTTTCTCTATGCCGGCCTGATGATTGGTGCCGATGGCGCGCCTTATACCGTGGAATTCAACTGCCGCTTCGGCGACCCGGAAACCCAGCCGATTATGAGCCGTTTGGACAGCGATTTGGTGGATTTGATTCAAGCTGCGCTGGATCGGAAACTGGATACGGCCAAAGCCGAATGGAAAGCGCAAAGCGCCGTGGGCGTGGTGCTCGCTTCGGAGGGTTATCCCGAACGTTCCAACAAAAACTACATTATTGAGGGTATCGACGCCGCCAACCGCATCGGCAAAGTATTCCACGCCGGTACGGATGCAGATGCCGACCACATCTTTACCAACGGCGGCCGCGTGCTGTGCGTGGTGGGTTTGGGCGACGATTTGGCCGCTGCCAAACAGCAGGCCTACCGCGCCGTGGCCGAGATTGATTTCCCCGGCATGCAATACCGCCGTGATATTGCCGACAAGGCTTTGCGTTGAAACGATGTTTGAAAAATAAAAACGTGGCTCCGACTGAGCCGCGTTTTTATTGAATGGATGGATTAAGTCATGCTTGATAAGTTTCAGGTAGCCTTATCGAATCCAGGCTACCTGAAAACATAATTTATATACCGGCCGCATAAGATTGACCGCAAGCATAGAGAAGATAAAGCAGTTTTGTTACAATAGCCGCCAATTTTCTTAGCAAGTTCATTGTATCCGCAAGAAAAACAAGCAGCCGGCGGGCAGCCGCCGTTTTATGTAATCCACATATAAATATATAAAGGGACATCATGTCTGACAAACTGATTCTGGTATTAAACTGCGGCAGCTCCTCCGTTAAAGGCGCCGTATTAGACAGCACTAACGGCGAAGTTTTGCTGAGCTGCCTGGCTGAAAAACTTAATTTGCCCGATGCACGTATCATCTTCAAAGTAAACGGCGAAAAACACACCGTGAGCCTGGCCGAGAAGCCAAACCACACCGGTGCCGTGGAAGCCTTGATGGCCGAACTCGAAGCGCGCAAGCTCGACCAACGCATCGGCGCAGTCGGCCACCGCGTGGTGCATGGCGGCGAACGCTTCAAAGAGTCCTGCCTGATCGATGATGAAGTGATTAAAGGCATCGAAGAGTGCATTATGCTCGCGCCGCTGCACAACCCTGCTCATTTGCTCGGCATTCGCGCCGCCATGAGCATTTTCAGCCACGTGCCGCACGCCGTGGTGTTCGACACCGCTTTCCACCAATCCATGCCCGAGCACGCCTACACCTATGCCGTGCCGCGCGAGCTCTATCGCAAATACGGCCTGCGCCGCTATGGCGCCCACGGCACCAGCTACCGCTTCGTGGCCGCCGAAGCTGCCCGCCTGCTCGGCCGCAGCGAAGAAGGTTTGCGCCTCGTGATTGCCCACCTTGGCAACGGCGCTTCCATTGCCGCCTCCAATGGTGGCAAATGCCGTGATACCAGCATGGGTCTCACCCCGCTTGAAGGCTTAGTGATGGGCACCCGCAGCGGCGACATCGATGCCAACGTGTTCCCCTTCCTGCATAACAACGCCGGCCTGAATATCGAGCAAATCACCGACCTGCTGCACAAACAAAGCGGCTTGCTCGGCATTTCCGAGCTTTC
>CAUPYH010000090.1:0-6777 GCA_963515595.1 uncultured Eikenella sp.
CTGATGTCGATGATTCGGTTGTAGGTGTTGGGTTTGCCGGGCTTCCTGGGCATGGGTTGTCTCCTTGGCTGCAACGTGAATTCTGCCTATGTGAGAGGCTACCTGAAAATGAGATAGCGGAATTTTAATACATTATCAATTATCTTGCCTTATAGCTAAAGCACCTATTTTTCATGCGGTATTGCTTTGCAGTCTTAGCAGGAAAAATAAGTGCCGTAGCTTCCTTATCCTAACCACACCGGTTCGGGCTCCAGCCGCACGCCGAAGCGTTGGTAAACGCTGTTTTGCACGTGTTCGGACAAACGGCGTACGTCTTCGGCACAGGCGCCGCCGAGGTTAATCAGCACCAGGGCTTGTTTTTGGTGTACGGCGGCATGGCCTTCGCGGTGGCCTTTGAGCCCGCATTGGTCGATAAGCCAGCCGGCGGCGAGTTTGGCCTGACCGCCCGGCTGGGGGTATACCGGCAGGGCGGGGTGCTGCTGTTTCAGCGCGGCGGCTTGTTCGGCGGGAATGATGGGATTTTTATAGAAGCTGCCGCAGCTGCCGGTTTCGGCGGGGTTGGGCAGCTTGCGGCGGCGGATGCGGCACACGGCTTCGGCCACGATGGCAGCGGTGAGCGGCGCGCCTTGAGCCAGGGTTTCGGCTTCGGCTTGCACGTCGCCGTAGTGCAGCTTGGGCTTGAATTCGCTATCCAGCACGAACGTTACCGCCGTAATCACGAAGCGGCCGCCGGATTGTTTGAATACGCTGTCGCGATAGGCAAAACGGCAGTCGGCATGGCTGAACAATACCGGCTGGCCGCTGTCTAAATCCCAGGCGTGCACAGTTTCGATACAGCTTTCGGCTTCCACGCCGTAGGCACCGATATTCTGCACCGGCGCAGCGCCCACTGTGCCTGGAATCAGGCTGAGGTTTTCCAGCCCGCTCAAGCCCAGCGCGATGGTGTGCCGCACGAAATCGTGCCAGTTTTCGCCGGCCTGCGCGGTGATGCGCATTTTGCCGCCGTTGGCCGGCTCTGGCGCGGAAATGCCTTTATTGGCCATGCGCACCACCAGTCCGGCGTAGTCCTTCATCAGCAGGATATTGCTGCCGCCGCCCAGCCACAGGGTGTGCCCGCGGCGGTATTCGGGCAGTTGGAGAATTTCAGGTAGCCTTTCGGCCGCGTCCAAGGTGTAGAGCGCGGCGGCGCGTGCGGGGAGGCCGAAGGTGTTCAGCGCGGTTAAATCGGCATCGTATTGCAGTTTATTCATCGTCTTCGTGTTCCAGCATTTCGTGGCTCACTTCGGCCAAACAGTGCAGAAGGGCAACGGCGGCACAGCCCAGCGACAGCACCAAGGCCGCCCAAAAGCCGTAAATCCCCATGCGTGTGCCGAAAGCCAGCAGGCAGCCGAAGCCGAGCCCGACCACCCAGAAAGCAACGGCGTGAATCACCATCGGCAGCTTGGTTACCTTATAGCCGCGCAAGGCGTAGGAAGCGATACATTGGATGGCGTCGGCCAATTGGAAGGCGGCGGCAAACAGCAGGATGGTGGCGCCGAGGCCGATAACGGCTTGGTCATCGGTGTAAACGCGCATAATCGGATAGCGGAACAGCAGGGTGAGCACGGCGGTAACGATAGCCAGGGTTGAGCCGCAGGCCAAGGCCACGCCGGAGGCATAACGCGCTTGGAAATAGCGGTCGGCACCGATGGCATAGCCCACGCGCACGGTAACCGCTGCGCCAATGCCTTGCGGAATCACATAAATCAGGCTGGTAATACTGTTTACTACTTGTTGAGCGGCCACGTGGTCTTCGGCATTGCCCGGCAGTTGGGCAATCAGCATCATCATCACGGTGAACAGGCTCACTTCGAGGAAGAAAGATAAGCCAATCGGCACGCCCAGCTTGGTGATTTGGCGGAAAATCTTGGCGCTGGGTTTGGAGAAGCGAGCGAACAAGCCGAAGCGTTGGAAATATTTCTGTTTGGCAATATAAGCCCACAGCGCGGCGGCGTTAAACCAGAACACTAGGGTACTGGCCAGGCCGCAGCCCGCACCGCCCAAGGCCGGCATACCCAAATCGCCGTAAACGAAGATGTGGTTGAGCGGGATGTTTAAAAACAGGCTGATCCAGCTCATCCACATAATGGGTTTGGGTTTACCCAAGCTGGAAGCGAAAGCATGCAACGCACGGTGGATCATGGCAGCCGGCATGGAAAGGGCAATCAGGCCCACATACAAGGCAAATTGCCGTTTTACTTCGGCATCCAAGTCGAGAAAGCTATTGAAGGGCTGAATCATCAGCCACAGCAGAATCATGCCGATAATGCCCAGCATCAGGCCATACAATATGCCCTGCCGGCCCAGTTCGGCCACCTTCTCCACTTCGCCTGCGCCGTGTTCTTGGGCAATCATCGGATTGAGCGCGGTCATGATGCCGAGGAAGGTTATGTAAACAGTAACGAATGCGCTGCTGCCCAATGCCACGGCAGCCAAATCCGTTTTACCTGCGCCACCGGCCATTACCGTATCCACGAACCCCAGCCCCACTTGCGCAATCTGCGCCAATAGCATGGGCACCGCCAAAGCGCCCAATTTGGAGGCTTCTTTGCGGAAAACGGCGGGGGAATAACGGTTTAGGTCGAGCAGCATAATCAAAAATAAGAGTGGAACACGGGCGTAATTTTAGCAGAAATGCAACATAAGTTGTAGTAACGCAACACTTGCTGCCTAGGGTTTATGAATGTATTTCGCAATAGTATGCTTGATTTTTCGAAGAAAATATTTTTCCCTGCTGTGTTGCGGATTTTGTCTGGCAAAATCTGCCCGGATGCTATTTTTAGAGTAGACAAAACTGGAAAAACGTGGAAACGGCCGGGGTTCGGCGAAAAGGCTACCTGAAAACGAAGCGCGGCACAGTCAAAACTAAATGTGTTGCTGTGCCGACATTTTCAGGTAGCCTTTGCAGCGGTAAAGATGAAGATTTAAATAAAGCGGCATTTGATGCTGATGAAGGCAGTTGTCGCGCAAAACTAAAGGCACGCCGGAATTGCTTCCGCCGTGCCTTGGCTTTAACTATAGCTTAGCGTTGGCCTGCCTGGGTGGTGGGGTTGATTAAGATTTCCACACGGCGGTTTTGTGCGCGGCCGCTTTCGGTGGAGTTATCGGCCACCGGCGAGCGTGAGCCGTAGCCCACGGTGCTGATGCGGCTGGCAGCCACGCCGCGACCGGTGAGGTAGCCGGCCACGGAGCGGGCGCGGTTTTCAGACAAGGGGTTGTTGATTCGGTCGTTACCGGTGTTGTCGGTGTGGCCGGCCACAGTGATGGTAGTTTCCGGATACTGTGTCAGCACATTGGCCACAGTGTTGAGCGAATTGACTGCGTCCGGGCTCAGGCTGGAGCTGTTGGTGGCGAAGGTTACGCCGCTGGGCATGGTCAGCTTGATTTGGTCGCCTTTGCGTTCCACTTCCACCGGCGTGTTGGCCAGCTCTTGGCGCAGACGGCGCTCTTGAATATCCATATAGCCGCCTACGCCGGCACCCACCACGCCGCAACCCAGCGCCGCATTGCGCGCGCCTCTGCTGCCGTGCGTGATTGCGCCGATGGCGCCGCAGGCCGCCGCGCCGCCGAGGCCGTAGAGTGCGGTTTTGGAAATGGTTTGCTGGCCGGTAACTGGGTCGGTGATGCAGCCGCCGAGGGCAAAGGTGGCGGCCAGGGTTAGAATGGTGATGCGTTTCATCATAATGGATTTCCTTTCTTGTGGATTTAAATAGAAACAATAGGTTGATGCAAAATACACTGCTTACGGCAGCCACTATAGCCCAAACAAAAGCCTCTGCCGCAATATTTACCGTTTCCAAAACTTTCCAAATATTCGTTTACAATCCGCCGCCTTTGTTGGCTGCGACAAGGTTTTCGGCTGCAATGCCCGCTCAAACCCCGATTAGATAGCCTGAAAATATCTGAGGCAACACTATAAAGCATAGCAACACTTGCCGTTAATAACGGATAACGTTACTATACTGTCATGATTACTGACTTCAAGTGCAAAAACACAGAAGCCCTGTTCAAAGGGAGGCGGGTCAAACAATTTGCTAACATCGAACGCATCGCTATGCGCAAGCTGCAACAGATCAATGCTGCCGCAGACCTTAACTTTCTAAGGATTCCGCCCGGAAACAGGCTTGAAGCGCTGGCAGGCGACCGTACAGGTCAATACAGCATACGTATCAACGATCAATGGCGCATTTGCTTTGTTTGGCAGAACGGCCATGTTTCGCAGGTTGAAATCGTCGATTATCATTGAGGAAATTATGATGAACAAACGAGAAGTTCCGCTTATCCATCCTGGAGAAATTTTACTGGAAGAATGGCTTAAACCTTTGGGTATCAGCCAGTATGCCTTGGCAAAAGCCATTGATGTCCCCCCGCGTCGCATCAACGAAATCGTACAGGGCAAACGCGGCATTACTGCCGATACCGCCCTGCGCCTCGCTACCTATTTCGGCACCGACAGTCAAAGCTGGCTTAACCTGCAAAGCCACTACGATGCCGAACAGACTCGTGCTGTGATTGCGGAATCGTTGGAGCATATTCGGCCGTTTGCGATGGTGTAAAATTCTCCACCAGAATTCAATAATAATCAATGCAAAAATTATAATGCGTACAATCTACAAAGATTTTGATTTTTTAAGAAATTTGCTAACTGAATTTTTTGCCCAGAGAAGCTTGAGATCTCGTTTTAGAATCATGGAAGAAACCAATATTTCTGGTTGGGAAATATGGCTACAGGTTGAATTGGCTTTGTTTTTACAAAAGCATGATGACGTTTCTCAATGGCAAAGAGAAAAGCGCCATTCTTTAGATATGCGGAAATCTGATTATTGGAATAATGCATCAATTGACTTTTCTGTTCGTCAAAAACATGCTCACAGCTTCATTCCGCTAGAGATTAAACAGCATAAAATAGCCAGCCAGTGTATTAAGTATATGGCGGAAGATATTAAAAAATTCAGAAATATAAAGGATTCTGAACATATAACTGGAAGATCATTATGGTGTATGGGAATACACAACCAAGTAGATGAAAAGACAATTGAAAAATATTTGGAAAGATATAATTGTGCATATAATGATAAATGTATTTGGCTATACAAAATACCAAGTACAAATTATATGATCACATTAATTTAATTTTTTAGCACTAAGAAATAACTTACTTGATACCTGCTATGACCACCCTCTACAACACCCTCACCCGCCAAAAAGAGCCCTTCGCCCCCATCGATCCGAAAAACGTGCGCATGTACGTTTGCGGCATGACCGTGTACGACTACTGCCACCTCGGCCACGCCCGCGTGATGGTGGTGTTCGACATGATTGCCCGCTGGCTGCGCGAGTGCGGCTATCCGCTCACTTATGTGCGCAATATTACGGACATCGACGACAAAATCATCGCCCGCGCGGCTGAAAACGGCGAAACCATCGGCGAGCTCACCGCACGCTTCATCCAAGCCATGCACGAAGATGCCGATGCCTTGGGCGTGCTGCGCCCCGACGTTGAGCCGAAGGCCACGGAAAACATCCCGCAGATGATTGCCATGATTGAAGCCCTGATTCGCCACGGCAAGGCTTATCCCGCCGCCAATGGCGACGTTTATTATGCCGTGCGCGAGTTTGCCGCTTACGGCCAATTATCCGGCAAATCGCTGGACGACCTGCGCGCCGGCGAGCGCGTGGAAGTGGACGGCTTCAAACGCGACCCGCTCGATTTCGTGTTGTGGAAAGCCGCCAAAGCGGGCGAACCGGCGTGGGACAGCCCGTGGGGGCAAGGCCGCCCGGGTTGGCACATCGAATGCTCGGCGATGAGTGAAAAACTGTTCGGCGACACCTTCGACATCCACGGCGGCGGCGCAGATTTGCAGTTCCCGCACCATGAAAACGAAATCGCCCAAAGCGTCGGCGCCAGCGGCCATGTTTGCGGACACGGACACGCGCACACCCACCACGGCCAAAGCATCGCCAGCCACGTCAAATACTGGCTGCACAACGGCTTTATCCGCGTGGACGGCGAAAAAATGTCCAAATCGCTGGGCAACTTCTTCACCATCCGCGACGTGCTGAAGCAATACGATCCCGAAGTTGTGCGCTTCTTCATCTTGCGCGCCCACTACCGCAGCCCGCTGAATTATTCGGATGCGCACCTTGACGACGCCAAAAACGCCCTCACCCGCCTCTACAACACCCTGGCCAACGTGCCGCCAGCAGAGTTTCAGGTAGCCTCCGAAGCCAACGACTACACCCGCCGCTTCTTCGCCGCCATGAATGATGATTTCGACACCGTGCAGGCCGTGGCCGTATTGTTTGAGTTGGCAGGTGAAGCCAACAAAACCCAGTCTGCTGAGCTTTCCGGCTGCCTCAAAGCCCTTGCCGGCACCATCGGGCTGCTGCAACGCAATCCCACCGAATTCCTGCAAGGCGGCGCGACCGCAAACGGTTTGAGCAACGAAGAAATCGAAGCCCTCATCGCCCAGCGCAAGCAAGCCCGTGCCGATAAAAACTGGGCCGAATCCGACCGCATCCGCGACCTGCTCGCCGAGCAAGGCATTACCCTGCGCGACGGCGCAGACGGCACCAGCTGGACACGCGGCTGATGAGTTTGATGTAAGCAAACAAAGGCTACCTGAAATTTCAGGTAGCCTTTTTTAGGTAGCCTGGAAAGGGAAGGGCTACCTGAAAAAAACTGCGTGCGTTTCGCACACACCCTTGTATATCGGAACTCCCGTATCATAGCAACCA